>JBBPYM010000120.1:0-18865 GCA_038199905.1 Chitinophagales bacterium
AACCACAACTGGCCTGCACATTTTGGAGCTTCAGTGTATCAGGTGAACTATTTATTATTTCAAATTCATGGGTTACGGGTCGGCTCTGCTGAATTTTTCCAAAATCAAAAGATGTTTCCTTGAAAGTTAGCGACGTGGGAGCAGGCTTGGTTTCGGGAGTCACGGTCTGTGCGTTCACGCCAATACCAAGACTTAGACCAAATAGTATTAAAAATAATTTCATCATAATATTAGCATCAAGTTCTGTTCCATTTAACGCCAAATCAAATTTACATATTGTAACGGGAAGTTAAAAGACAAATTTTGAATGGGGTATGGGGTATGAGGTATCAGCAGACCATGTTACGACGGCTGAAAGCTGATGGGTGATAGCTGATAGCTATCACCCATACCTCATACCCCATACCTATTTGCCAAAATTCCTGTACGTTTGTGAAATGGAAAATCTGACCAGCAGCGACTTGCTAGAATCCGAAAAACTTTCATTTGATAAATTCAGAGATGAAGTGCTCAATGATTACCGTCGGGCATGTGAAAGCCGTGAGGCCAGCTTGTTAGGCAGGAAAGAAGTATTAACCGGTAAGGCCAAATTTGGCATTTTTGGAGATGGTAAAGAAGTGCCGCAGGTGGCAATGGCTAAATTCTTTAAGCCAGGGGATTTTTATTCAGGCTATTATCGTGACCAAACCTTTGCTTTTGCCACAGAAGCAGCAACTCTAGAACAGTTTTTCTCGCAGTTATATGCCGATCCCGATGAAAACAATGAGCCCCATAGCAGTGGAAGACAAATGAACTCGCATTTTTCTACGCCTTTTGTTAACCGGGAAGGTGAATTCCTGGACCTGGTCAACAGGAAAAATTTGTCGGCAGGCCTGGCACCCACAGCCTCACAGATGCCACGGGCCTTAGGACTTGCTTTTGCCTCAAAATGTTTCCGTGAGAACAATGTATTTAAACAATTCAGCCATTTATCTGATAATGGTAACGAAGTTTGTTTTTGTACCATCGGCGAATCATCAACCAGTGAGGGACATTTCTGGGAAGCAGTAAACGCAGCAGGAGTGCTGCAAGTGCCACTGGCAATATTTGTCTGGGATGATGGATACGGAATTTCGGTACCAAAGAATTTCCAGACAACAAAGGGCTCAATTTCCGAAGTATTGAAGGGTTTCCAGAAAAAAGAAGGAACAAACGGCATTGATATTTATAAAGTAAAGGCCTGGGATTATGCAGGTATGTGTGAAGTTTTTGAAGCAGGCATTCAGAAAATCCGTGAAACACATACTCCTGCTCTTTTTCATGTTGAAGAAGTGACACAGCCGCAGGGCCATTCAACATCGGGTAGCCACGAACGTTATAAAACGCAGGAACGTCTTTCCTGGGAAAGGGAATGGGACTGTATCCGCAAGATGAAGGAGTGGATCATCGAGAACGCGCTTGTCAGCGAAGAGGAGCTTGTTGAAGTAGAAATCAAAGGGAAGGAGTTTGCACGCAAATGCAGGAACAACGCATGGGATAAATACCTTGCTCCCATTAAAAAGCAGGTGACCACTACCGTTACACTCGTCAATGACCTGGCAAGTGCCCTGCCTTCCAGGAAAGATGTGCTCTTAAAGCTTGTAGCCGAACTTTCATCCAACCGTGAGCCAACACGCAAGGACATTATGAAAACCCTCTATTACGCCCTGTTTAACTCGGATGGATCCGAAGCGACTTATCCGGTTAAGGAATTATTCGAGAAACTTCAGAAAGAGAACAAAGCATATTACAACACTTATTTATATGATGAGGGCGCCAAAAGTCCTTTGCGAGTGCCGGAAGTAAAAGCACGCTACAATGATAACGCTCCCGTGTTAAACGGTTATGAAGTGTTGAACCGCTATTTCGACGAACTTTTTTCTAAAAACCCCAAAGTAGTAGCATTTGGGGAAGACCTTGGTTACATTGGCGACGTGAACCAGGGTTTTGCCGGCTTACAAGCTAAACACGGTGCGGAAAGAATTTTTGACACGGGTATCCGCGAGCTTACTATCATGGGACAGGGAATTGGGCTAGCCATGAGAGGCCTCAGGCCAATTACAGAGATCCAGTACCTGGATTACCTGCTTTATGGACTTCAACCACTAAGTGATGACCTCGCAACCCTTCATTTCAGAACTGGTGGCAAACAAAGCGCGCCATTGATTATCCGTACAAGGGGTCACCGGCTGGAAGGCATCTGGCACAGTGGTTCGCCTATGGGGATGATCATCAACTCTCTCAGGGGCCTTCATGTGTGTGTGCCACGTAATATGGTGCAGGCAGTAGGAATGTACAATACATTATTACGGGGCAATGATCCCGCCCTGATTATTGAGTGCCTTAATGGTTATCGTTTGAAAGAAAAAGTGCCTTCCGATCTACTGGGATACACAGTACCGTTAGGCGTACCCGAGGTTATCAGGGAAGGGAAAGACATTACTGTTGTGTCATATGGTTCTACCCTGCGCATTGTACAAGAAGCGGCTCAAACGCTCGACCAGATCGGCATCAGCTGTGAGATCATTGATGTTCAAACCCTGTTGCCTTTTGATATTCACCACAACATCTTAACATCACTCAAAAAAACCAATCGTATCATTTTTATAGATGAGGACGTGCCGGGAGGCGCTTCCGCCTATATGTACAACCAGGTGCTGGAAAAACAGGGCGGTTACCAATGGCTCGATTCAACCCCACGCACCATCAGCGCCAAAGCACACCGCGCAGGTTATGCCACAGATGGAGATTATTTTGGAAAACCAAACGCCGAGGAAATGATTAGGGTGATAAGGGAGATGGTGGGGGAATAGCCATCAGCTATCAGCTATCAGCTATCAGCTATCAGCTGTCAGCTGTCAGCTGTCAGCTGTCAGCTGTAGATTGGGCCACGCAAGGTAACTTTTTTTCCGAAAGAATATTGTATTATTCAGCCAACCACCGCAGGTGGTTTCTTTGGCTGATAGCTGACGGCTGATAGCTGACGGCTGATAGCTACTTCAGATTATAATACACCTTCTGCACATCTTCATCCTGTTCCAGTTTATCAACGAGTTCAAGCACGTCTTTCGCGTCTTCTTCACTTAGTTCAACGGTAGTTGTGGGTATGCGTGTTGATTCGGCAGTAAGGGGGGTGATGCCTTTGTCCTCAAGGGCCTTGGCCATGTGACCGAATTCCGTAAAAGCAGTGCGTATTACGATGTTGCCTTCACTGTCTTCACCTATTTCTTCCAGGCCGAAATCGATCAATTCAAACTCCAGCTCCTCGAGGTTAATGGTGCCGTCGTTTTTTATTTTAAATTCTCCCATCCTGGTAAACGTAAAGCTCACCGAGCCACTGGTGCCAAGACTGCCGCCTTCTTTATTAAAATGCATTCGTACATTGGCAACCGTTCTTGTAGGATTATCCGTTGCAGTTTCAACCATCAGCGCAACCCCGTGTGGAGCGTAGCCTTCGTAAACAATCTCTTCATAGTCGGTTTTATCCTTGCCCATTGCACGCTTGATGGCAGCTTCTACCCGGTCCTTGGGCATGTTCACACCCTTGGCATTTTGAAAACAGCGGCGCAATGCTGAATTGTGGTCCGGATCGGGACCGCCTAACTTCACGGCTATAGCTATTTCTTTACCAATACGCGTAAACTGTTTAGCCATCTTGTCCCACCGTGCAAACATTGTTGCCTTTCTTACTTCAAATATTCTACCCATAATTAATTCTTCAACAGGTTAATCAATCGGTTGAGGATTGCAAATGTAAAGAAGTTTGCCACAATAAAAAACCGTTCACAGCACGCTGTGAACGGTTTAAAAATTTTCTAAATTGAGTTATTTTTTTGTCACCCTAGCCAGGTAAATGATTGCATGTAAAACTGCAAATGCAATTGAAAAGATAAACAACACCCAGTCTGATTCAACGGCTGTCTTGTGATGAATGACTGCTACCAGGGCAAGCAGGGCCACCAGGCAAAGTCCGCAGAGCGATACAATTCTATTTCCCCTTGCATGGGTGGCTGGCAGATGATCTGATAAAGCGCTTTTTTTCAAGCCATAGAACAGGTACAGATCAAAGCCTATTAACATCCACACAATCAACCTTATCCAGGTATCAAGGGGAAGAAAGACCATCATAAAAAGGCAGGTAATGATTCCGAGAATCGGTACTAACGGAACAAGCGGTGTTTTGAACGCCCTTGGTAAGTCGGGCTGTTTTACACGCAGTATCCAAACGCCGGCACATACAAGTATAAAAGCGAACAAGGTACCAATGCTGGTCATTTCACCCACAACCCTTGCCGGCACAAAGGCGGCAAACAGGCTCACGAATAACATGAAGAGAAGATTTGATTTTGCCGGTGTTCTGAATTTAGGATGAACTCTGTGAAACACCGGTGGAAGCAGCCCATCTTTACTCATAGAGAAGAAAACCCTTGACTGGCCCATTAACATAACAAGTATTACGGAAGCATAACCTGCAAGAATTGCAACCACAATCGCCCTGTTAAGCCACGGGTAATCCGGACGTATAATTCCGTTCGCATCAGCGGTGCCCATATGTTCGATCGCCACAGCTACCGGTGCGATGCCGTCCTTACCTGCAAACGAGGTGTAACTGGTTACGCCAGTCATAACATGGGCAAATAGAATATATAATACTGTACAGATTGCCAGCGAGCCAAGAATACCGATTGGCATATCTCTTTTCGGATTTTTCGCCTCTTGAGCAGCAGTAGAAACTGCATCAAAACCTATATAAGCAAAGAACACGATAGCGGCTGCCCGGATAATACCACTAAAACCAAATTCTCCAAATGTGCCAAGATTATCAGGTATATATGGATTGTAGTTTTCAGTATTGATATATTTCCATCCGAGAAAGATGAAAACTAAAACAACTGCCACCTTAAGGGTTACAATAAACGCATTAACATTGGCGCTTTCTTTGGTACCTTTTATCAGTAAAAGACTCACCATTACTACAATGAAAACTGCGGGCAGGTTTATGAAACCGCCGTCCCAGGGCCCCGTTGCCAATTCCGGCGGGAGATGCAGTCCAAATCCTTCCAGGAACTTTGCCAGGTAACGGCTCCAACTAATGGCTACCGTGGCAGCACCAACGGCATACTCCAGCACCAGGTCCCAGCCGATAACCCATGCAATGAATTCTCCCATGGTAGCATAGGAGTAAGTATACGCACTACCTGCCACCGGGATCATTGACGCGAATTCAGCATAACACAAACCTGCAAACGCACATCCTAATGCTGCTACTATAAAAGATATTGTAATAGCCGGCCCTGCGTTATTGGCAGCAGCAACACCCGTTATTGAAAATAAGCCTGCACCGATAATCGCGCCTATTCCCAGAGCAACTAACGAACCGGCGCCGAGCGTTTTTTTAAGACCCTTGTCGCCTTCTGCTGCTTCGGCCATAAGTAGGCTCATCGGTTTCTTCGCAAATAAACTCATATTTGAATAGTGTTATTAAGATAATCCGCGTAAAATAAACAATTATTTAATACATGGCCTTCTACTGTTGCAATATGATTTCATAAATGAGTAATATTTATAATCCTAATACCTAAGCTTAAACAATCAGCGGTTTTTGCCAATGATTAAATACTTTTAATCGAAATGACTCTCGGCCATATTATTTAGTTTTTGTCAAGTCAATTTTTTTTAGAATTTTCGGTGTTCATTCCTACCAATACTCAACGTTATTTTATGGATAAAAAAAACCGGTTAACCTATTATATTTTGCTGGCAATGGCGTTGGGCATCGGCGTAGGATATTTTGTTCACGAAAACAGCGGACCAGAATTCATTGCGAAATTTGATAAGAACATCAAGTTGCTCACCACCATTTTCCTGCGACTTGTTCAGATGATCATTGCACCGCTTGTTTTTTCAACCCTCGTTGTAGGCATAGCCAAGCTGGGTGATCTGAAATCTGTTGGCAGGGTGGGAGGAAAAGCTTTGCTCTGGTTTGTTTCCGCTTCACTTGCTTCCCTGCTCCTTGGAATGGTGCTGGTAAATTTCTTTCAACCCGGCGCAGCCATAGATCTTAGAAATGCTGATGTTGGCGCCGCAAAGGACCTCATCGGAAAAACGCAGGAATTTTCCCTGGTGACATTTGTTGAACACGTTTTTCCTAAAAGTGTATTCGAGGCCATGGCAAACAATGAGATCCTGCAATTGGTAATTTTCAGCATCTTCTTTGGCGTTGCAACGGCTGCATTGGGAGAATATGGAAAAGTACTGGTAAAGGCACTGGATGCCGTTGCGCATGTTATTCTAAAGATGGTGGGATACGTGATGAACTTCGCACCCCTCGGCGTATTTGGAGCAATATCCGCAGTAATTGCTACCAATGGCCTGGAAGTTTTCAAATTTTACGGGCTCTATCTCTTTTATTTTATGATTGGTATCGTGTTGCTATGGGCGATATTATTACTGGTGGGTTTTCTTATTCTCAAGAAACGACTACCGGTTTTGTTGAGGAGAATTGCACAACCCATCTTGATTGCTTTCAGCACTACCAGTAGTGAAGCTGTGTTCCCCAAACTAACCGAAGAATTGGAACGTTTCGGTTGTAAAGATAAAATTGTCGCCTTTATATTACCGCTTGGTTATAGTTTTAACCTGGATGGCAGCATGATGTACATGACTTTTGCCAGCCTTGCCATTGCACAGGCCTATGGCATACACCTTGATTTCGGCACACAACTTACCATGTTGCTGGTGCTGATGCTTACCAGCAAGGGTATTGCAGGGGTGCCCAGGGCGTCACTGGTAGTTGTTACTGCAACATGCGCAATGTTTAACATACCGCCGGAAGGAATTGCACTCATTCTTCCCATAGACCATTTTTGCGACATGTTCCGCACCGCCACCAATGTATTGGGCAATGCCCTTGCAACCAGCGTGGTAAGCAAATGGGAGGGCGCGCTCGGAAACACCGAAAGCTAAAATTTCCCGCTAATTAGGTTGCAACTTTATGAAAATTCATTATTGTTCTGTCAACTTAACAATGTATATAAGTCACTGATTAAAAAAGATGATTAATATTGCGGAGTTTTAGATAAAATGAAACAGCAAGTTAAATTCCCTTAAACCAGTTGAAATTTTATGATCGAGCTTCTGACTTTTACTTTTAAAGACCTGCTAAACCCAGAATTTTACATAAATAATGGCGGATTGTGGCTAATCCTGTTTATTGTTTTTGCCGAAACAGGATTAATGATAGGATTCTTTTTACCTGGCGACAGCCTATTGTTCCTGGCTGGCATTTACAGCAAAATGCTGCTAAACAGTGTTATTCCCGGCGGTTTGGGTAGTGACTTTGCCGATTTAATGGTTTTATTCCTATTGATTAGTGTGGCTGGTATCGTGGGAAACATGGTGGGTTACTGGTTTGGCAAAAAAGGCGGGCCCTATTTGTTTGAACGAAAGGATACCTTCTTTTTCAAGCGTAAGCACTTGCTACAGGCAAAGGAATTCTATGATAAGCATGGCGGCCAGGCCATTGTTTTTGCACGGTTCCTTCCCATTATCCGAACCTTTGCCCCCATCATTGCAGGAGTTGTACAGATGGACAGAAAAAAATTCACATATTATAATGTTGTCGGTTGCCTGGCATGGGTGTTTTCCATGTTGATGGCGGGTCATTACCTGGATAAATTATTCATACGGCATTTTGGTTTCGACCTGAAACAACACCTCGAAATGATTATCATAATTATCGTACTGATAACCACGTTGCCGGTTGCTTATAAATTGTTTTTTGGAAAAAAAGTATAACAATCCTCTACCCACGGAAATTGCTTATGAACAAGACTACCGTTTCCATTTTCAGCATCCCCGTTTTTGTCGCTGCGCTGGGATATTTCGTAGATATCTATGACCTGTTATTGTTCACCATCGTCCGGGTGCCCAGTTTGCGCTCGTTGGGGCTGAACGACCTGCAAATTAAAGATGACGGCCTGTACATCATCAACATGCAGATGATTGGTTTATTACTTGGTGGTATTTTCTGGGGTGTGCTGGGAGACAAAAAAGGCCGTCTGAGCGTTTTATTTGGCTCTATCCTTATTTATTCAGCTGCAAATTTCGCCACAGGCTTCGTGCAAAATGTTGACCAGTACGCATGGGCAAGATTTGTTGCCGGACTCGGACTCGCAGGCGAATTAGGTGCAGGTATCACACTGGTAAGTGAAATACTGCCCAAAGAAAAGAGAGGAATAGGAACTTCCCTGGTGGCGGGTGTAGGGCTGAGTGGAGCCGTTCTCGCTTATTTCATATCCAGAGAGTTTGACTGGCGCACCTGTTATTTTATTGGGGGAGGCTTGGGAATCATGTTGTTGTTATTGCGCATCAGTGTCACTGAATCAGGAATGTTTAAAGACATTAAAGACAAAAGCGTTAGAAAGGGGGATTTCTTCCAGTTTTTCAACAATGGTCCACGATTTAAAAAGTACATGCTCAGCATATTGATAGGCCTGCCAACATGGTACGTTATCGGTATCCTTGTTTCTTTTTCGCGCGAATTTGGACAAGCATTCGGCATCAAGGAAGAGATCGATCCAGGAAGGGCGATCATGTTTGCGTACGTAGGAATTTCTGTTGGTGATATTATAGTTGGATTAATAAGCCAATGGTTGAGAAGTCGTAAAAAGGCCTTGTTTATTTTTTACGGCCTCACGATCGTATCTGTGATCATCTATTTCAACCAGACTAACGGTACCGCAGCATCGATGTATGCTATTTGCGGCGCGCTGGGGTTCAGTACCGGGTTTTGGGCCATATTTGTAACGATGGGAGCGGAACAATTCGGTACCAATCTCCGCGCAACGGCAGCCACCACCATCCCGAACATGGTAAGGGGCTCATTACCACTTATCGTTTTGCTTTTTAGAGATTTGTTGCAGGGGGGGATGGGATACAACATCCTGGTTAGCGGAATGATAACCGGTGCAGTGGTTATCGGGATAACCCTTGTAGCGGCCTGGTTTACTGAAGAAACTTTTACAAAGGACCTTGATTATTTAGAGTAGGGCATTAAACCTTCGTGGCGACTAAAAAGACGTTCCGTGCGGCATTGCATATTTATTCGATCTTTGCAATAACTCAAACCCCGAGCTTTGAAATTCCTCATCATTCGTTTAAGTTCAATTGGTGATATCGTGCTTACAACGCCGGTAATGAGGTGTCTTAAAAATCAGGTTGCAACTGCAGAACTGCACTTTCTTACAAAGTATTCTTTTCGGTATCTTGTTGAGTCTAACCCATACATCGATAAGTGTCATCTTATCCACGACGACCTTTCTGAAATTATCGATGACCTTAAGAATGAAGATTTCGATTACGTGATCGATCTACATCATAACCTGCGCACCCTGAAGATAAAACGGCAGTTAGGCAAAAAGTCATTTTCTTTTAATAAGCTAAATATTGAAAAGTGGTTGCTGACTGCTTTTAAAATAAATCAGCTGCCAGGCATTCATATCGTTGACAGATACCTGGAAACACTGCAAAGTTTTGGCGTGAAAAATGATGGCCTGGGCCTTGATTATTTTATTCCTAAAGACGACCTGATCAAAGAAAGCGATATCCCGGCTTCTCACTCCGCGGGATATATAGGAGTAGTAATTGGCGCAGCATTAAATACTAAAAAATATCCACTCCATAAAGTTGAAGAATTCTGCAGACAAGTGAATCACCCGATTATTTTACTGGGAGGTAAAGAGGACTTTACAGAAGCTGAAAAAATTTCATTATCAGATCCCCATAAAATTTATAATGCCTGTGGCAAATTCCGGTTAAACGAATCGGCAGATATTGTGCGTCGCGCGAAACTGGTTGTAACAAATGATACCGGTCTGATGCATATTGCAGCAGCGTTTAAACGGCCGATTATATCGTTATGGGGTAACACTGTGCCCGAGTTTGGAATGTACCCTTACTATGGCGATAATTACATAAATAGCATAGCGCAACATAAGCTGCCCTATGATATCCTCGAAATAAAAGATCTCAAGTGCCGACCCTGTTCAAAAATTGGATACAAGAAATGCCCACTTGGGCATTTTAAATGCATGGAAAATATTGAAGTTCCATTGTTACTTCAACACGTAAAGCAACGGCTGTAGAAGCGTTTACCTGATAACTATTTTTCGGTTTACAATGGAACCGTCTCCAGTTAGCCTGATATTATAAACGCCTTTTGCATATCTGGCGACATCCAGGTAAATGATGCCCGCTGCCTGATCCAGTTGTTTAGAGATTACAACGCGACCATTCATGTCGAACAATTGCAGGTTCCTGAACGGCGCGTTTAACTGTATCGATACCCTGCCATTCTCTATAAGCGTGGGTGATACCAATACAGAATTCAGTGTGCTATTTAAATTAAGTATAGATGAGTATTCAATTTTGCCAAACATATCTACCATCTTTAAACGGTAAAATGCTTTGCCGCTTCCTGGAACGCGGTTATTGAAAGTATAAGTTGAGGCGTCCGGACTATTATTGGATGCAACTTTACCGATCGTTCGAAAACTAACCCCATCAATGCTGTATTCAACTTCGAAATATTTGGCCTGTTGTGCCGTTGCTGTCTTCCAACTGAGCAGATGGGAGCCGTTTTCTTCCTGTGCTGAAAAAGATTCAAGTCTTAAAGGGAGCACAGTAGGGGTCTGAATTTGGTACACTACTCCAGATAACGATACAGCATACATTTCACCGTTCTCGCTTTCCCCAAATCCAGCAATATTTGTGGGTAGACCGCCTTGTCTTTGTACGGTCCAACTATTACCAGCCGGACGAATTATCCAACCATTGGTTGAAAAAAAATCGATACACACATACCAGCCATAGAGAGCGGGATAATCGGTTCCCCGGTAAACCATTCCGCCTGTTACAGATGTTCCTCCTGTTGCCGTGCGGTCATATTCAAAAACCGGGAATATGTAATTGGAAGCTGCCTGGCAGCCACTGTCATTATAAGAGAGATTGCCTTCGTAACAGCGCCAGCCGTAATTAATACCCCCTGTACTTCCAGCGGTCCGGAAATTTATCTCTTCCCGGGCACCCTGGCCTACATCTCCGATCCACATATCATGAGTCAAACGATCAAAGCTCCAGCGGAATGGATTTCTCAAACCCATTGCCCATATCTCATCCTTGACACCGTCCCCCGGTGTCGTATACGGATTGTCTGCAGGTATCTGGTAAAATGGTGCCGCACTAAAATTGTCCACATTGATGCGGATCATTTTGCCGAGCAGCGTATCCCCGTTTTGCGAATTAAAATGCGGATCGCCACCACTGCCACCATCTCCAATAGAAAGATATAGATTGCCGTCTGCACCAAAATTTAGTTTGCCGCCGTTGTGATTGCTAAATTCCGTGTGTGGAACAGTGAGCAGCACTTGAGCGGTTAATGAATCTGCTTTATTGGGATCGCTGCTTACCTGGTAGCGTGCCAGCGTGAGATTACCCGCAGTGTTGGTGTAATACACGAAAAGGTAGCCATTTGTTTGATACTGAGGATGGAACGCAATACTTAGCAAACCGCGTTCGCCGCCTGTAGCAATAATTTTACTGATGTCGAGAAAGATCGTATCCGCTAATGCCGAACCTCTTGCATACCTGATCCTGCCATCCTGCTGCGCTATAAACAGACGGTTTGATCCATCAGCAGCATTTACAATATCGAGGGGTGTTGAAAGACCAGCACTGATTAATGGTGTAAATGACAGAACAGGTGTTTGCGCAGATATAAAATCTGAGAATAACAGGATGAAAAAACAGGGGATTGCCTGCACAATTAATGATTTCCGGAGAAACGACAGGTACAACATAAGCGGCAGTTATGATAATCGAAGTAAGAGATTCAGGGCGCGGACCTTGCCATTATGTTATGCAGTTGTTGTGCCAGCATAATCTACCTTCGGCAAAGGGCATGAATGCAGAAGATAAGCATTGAGATTTTGCAGAGACCGATTAATAACCGAAGAATTTCAATGAAAAAGGGTCGACCGTTTGGCCGACCCTGCTATATAAAGATTAGATATTTTGATCTTATAAACTGACGCCTTAATTAAGCTGGCAGCACATTATTCATGCTTCTAACCGCGTCTGCGCTTTTGCTGAAAGTGGCCTGTTCTTCGGCGTTCAGATCGTAATCAATAATTTTTTCCCAGCCGTTTTTTCCGATTACCACAGGAACACCCAGGCAGATGTCATTCTGACCATATTCTCCATCTAATGGCACGCAGCAACTAAACAATTTTTTTTCATCTCGCACGATGCTTTCAACAAGTGCCGCGCCCGCTGCTCCTGGTGCATACCACGCAGAGGTGCCGATGAGTTTTGTAAGAGTGGCGCCGCCAACCATTGTATCTGCAACAATCTGTTTTTGCTGTTCTTCGCTTAGGAATTTTGTAACGGGAACACTGTTCCAGGTTGCATAACGTATAAGCGGAATCATGGTTGTATCGCCATGACCACCGACAACTATCGCGTTGAGATCGTTTGGTGAACAATTAAGTGCCTTGCTGAGGTAACACTTAAATCGTGCACTGTCTAATGCGCCACCCATGCCTATAATTTTATTCTTAGGCAGGCCGCTTGTTTTCAAGGTCAGGTAAGTCATGGTATCCATCGGATTGCTCACCACAATGATAATTGCATTGGGAGAATGTTTAAGGATGTTATCCGTAACACCTTTAACAATACCGGCGTTGGTGCCGATTAATTCTTCGCGCGTCATGCCTGGTTTGCGTGGCAGGCCTGAGGTGATTACTACAACATCACTACCTGCCGTTGCAGCATAGTCGTTGGTGCATCCGGTAATACGGGTATCAAAACCCAGTAATGCCGCTGTTTGGGTCATATCAAGGGCTTTTCCTTCGGCAAGACCTTCTTTGATATCTAATAAAACAAGTTCTTGCGCCAGCTCTTTACGGGCGATATTATCGGCACAGGTGGCGCCAACGGCCCCGGCTCCAACTACAGTTACTTTCATCAGATTGAAATTTTATAAATTATTGAATGATAGTTAATTATTAATGGTCAGTTGGTAGTGGTAATGAACCTTTCCTATCTACAATTAACCGTTAGTAAACGCTTCTGTTATTTTATTGATCGGTGTAGCACCTTCGAAAGTTGTAATGAGCTTCCCCTTCCTATCATAAAGAATCATAAAAGGCAGGTTTGCTATTTTATAAAAAGGTGGGAAAAAAAACTGTGTGTCCCTGCCCATTTTTATGTTCTGGTAGTTGGCGATTTTATATTTATTATAAAACACCCTCATTTCTTCAATTGGCTGGTAAGTAGCCATTATGATCTGGATATCCTTGAATTTTGCAATGCTTGCCAGCATGCTATCTGCCTGGTGCTGACAGTGGTCACAATCCGGACTAAAATACATGATCATCGTTTTCCGGTTTTTCGCCAGGTCATCCCGCGTAATTTTTGAGCTGTCGGATTTCAATAACGTAAAGAGAGGTATCGTAGGAAAGCGGAGATAAGGTGCTTTCATATTTTCTGACTGGGCAAAAACTCCCGTCATCATCACTAACAAAAAACTGCAAAAGAGAAATTGTTTTATCATCGATGTTTTTTCAAAATTAAGCGTAAACCTATATAAAATCCCCGAGGATATTGTTTTTAACAAGAAAATTTGTTTGAATACGAAAGATTCGTACATTTACGAAACATTCGTAGAACTCCGACAACTTCGTATAAACATGGAAAAACTTACCAAACAGGAAGAACAGGCAATGCTGGCGATCTGGCGCACAGGTACCGGTTTTATAAAAGATTTTTTGGAGCAGATACCAGGTTCGCCCCCTCATTACAACACCCTCGTTTCGACGATAAAAAACCTGGAAAAAAAAGGATTTGTGGTAAGCCGAAAAATCGGCAATATGTACCAATATACACCCCTGGTTGATGAGCCTGCCTACAAGAAAAACTTCCTCACCAATGTGGTAAAAAATCATTTTGACAACTCTTACAAGGACCTTGTTAGTTTTTTCGCGGAAGAAAAAAAGATCAGCCCCAAAGAATTAAAAGAGATTATTGAAATGATTGAAAAGAAAGGAAAAAAGGGGTAAGCAGATCCAGGCTGCCAGAGAGCGGAATCGTACATTAATCTCACACATCATTATAACCATTAAGAATGCCTTTCTTTTTTCAATACCTGATAAAGTTTTCACTCAGCCTGGCTGTTTTATATACTTTTTATTTTGTTGTATTAAGGCCCTTGACTTTTTACCAGTGGAACCGGTTTTACCTGCTGTGTTATTCTTTGCTGTCTTTTGTTATTCCATTCATCAATATAACACCATGGATACCCGCAGAAAATATCGCGATAGGTTCTTTTATTGACAAGCTTCCTGTTGTTGATAAGCTTACCACACAATCGCTTGCACTAAAAGACGGAACAAAAGGTATTTTTTATCCCTTACTTAGCTGGGATGTTGTGGGTTTGGTTTTTATCGTGGGCGCCCTGGTTATGCTGAGCCGGGTTATTTATCAATATCTGTCTCTGCGGGTCATTAAAAGGAAAGCGGTTTTGTTGAGAACCGGTGATCTTGAATTTTATGATGTAAATGCGCCTATTAGTCCTTTTTCATTTGCCAATGCAATATTTATAAACAGCCGGTTGCATTCTGAGGAAGAGTTTCACAGGATACTGGAACATGAATTTGTACATGTAAAACAAAGTCATACCATAGATATCGTAGTGGCGGAGCTGCTTTGTATATTTAATTGGTTTAATCCTTTTGCATGGCTGATCCGCAAATCTATCAGGCAGAACCTGGAATTTATTGCCGATCACAATGTATTGCAGGGAGGCGTTGATGCGCGCCAGTATCAATATCTTTTATTAAAAGTGATGGGTCTCCCTCAATATCGCATAGCCAACCACTTTAGTTTTTCCTCATTAAAAAAACGAATTATGATGATGAACAAAATGCGCACAGCCAAAGTGCACCTGGTAAAATTTTTGTTTGTACTGCCGTTGGTTTCGCTGATACTTTTTGCTTTTCGCGGAAAGGACACGATTCCTACAAGGCCAGTTGCTCCGCAGCAGGTAACACCCAAGCCAGCACAGGTGGCCCCGAAACCCGCTACTACCAAAGCGCCTGCGGCCAATTCCAAAGCTGTCAAAGCGCCTGTTGCGCCTACCATTACCCCTAAAAATGCAGCCTTCAAAAATGCAGCCTCCAAAAATGCAGCCAAATCTAATTCTCCCAAGCCGACAGTTGTTATAAGATATTCAAAAACGGGTGCCGCTCCTGACACGACCACCCCGGAGAATGTGCGACTTAGTTTAAAATCTCCGGATAATGGTCTACCACCACTTTACATGGTCGATGGTGTGATTTTCACTGCTGCCGATATGGAAGCGGTTGATCCAAATACAATCAGCTCCATAGATGTTTTGAAAGGTGCGAGCGCTACCTCTATTTACGGCGATGCAGGCAAAGACGGGGTAGTAACAGTTACCACAAAAAGCCAGGCATTAAAGCGGAAAGCAGTTAAACAGCCAATGCCAGTTGCGGAGGCTAAATTCACTCCAGCCTTCAAAGGGCTGCTGATAGTGGACGGGGAAATTGCTGGTAGTGAAGAGTTGTCTGGCCTTGATGGAAACAATATAGAGCGCATTGATGTCATCAAAAACAATGGTAAGGAACCCGGTATTCCCGAAGCCCTTAAAAAAGTTCCGGGCATTGAAGTAGATGCTGATGGCAAGGTTTTCGCCAACGGCAAGCCTGTTGACAAAACAATAAAGGAGGGTATTATTTTCGTTACCACCAAAAAGAAAAAATAGCAAGGATACGCTTTGTATTGCAGTGAGGGCCGCAGTTTTCCAAAACTGCGGCTTTTACGCTTACGGATTAAGAATGACTGTGCCTTCAAAGAATATTCTTCCCGGCGGGTAAACCAAATACTTTAGGTCCAATTCCCTACCTTTGCCGCTCTTTAAAAAAATAATTCTTTATGGCAACTACAGCAGATATGAGCCGTGGCCTTATAGTTAAACTAGATGGTAGTTTATATTCGGTGGTAGAATTCGGTCAGAATAAAACCGCCAGGGCCGGAGCTAAAATCTGGGCAAAGCTAAAAGGTGTCGACAATAATCGATCTATCGAGCACACCTGGAACAGCGGCGACAATATCTACCCGGTGCGTGTGGAAAAGAAACCCTACCAGTTCTTATATAAGGATGACAGTGGTTACAATTTCATGGACAATGAAACTTTCGAACAAATATTGCTGGCTGAGACAATGATTGACGCGCCGCAATTTTTAAGAGATGGCCAGGAAGTGTCGGTTCTGATAAATACAGAAACGGACCTGCCCATGAGCGTAGAGCTTCCTGATAAAATTGTAATGCTGGTAACGTACAGTGAGCCCGGTATGCGTGGAGACACTGCAACAAGAACGCTGAAACCTGCTACTGTAGAAACAGGTGCAACGGTGATGGTGCCGTTATTTGTAAACGAGGGTGAATTAATACGGGTGAACACGAAGACCGGCGATTACCTGGAAAGGGTGAAGGAATAGCGATTGATGTTACACACATACAGGCAATTGCGTACTGCTTGTTGCGAATAAAAATTTTCACGGCCATTTTTTTCACTTCTGATATTGGCGCTGATATGTAGGTTTTATGATTGGAATTCATATCTTAGCCATCCATTACTAAAGGAAAATTGATTATTATGGATTTCAAACAAATACAAGAGTTGATCCGCATGATCAACAAATCCAACATCGGCGAATTAACGATTGAAGAAAAGGGCTTTAAGGTCACTATAAAGCAAAAACAGGACGCGCCACAGCATATAATTGCGGCTCAGCCAGCTGTTTATGCGCAGGCTCCCGCCCAGTTATCTGCTGCTTCTCCTGCCATGACTGCGCAGGAAGATAAACCGAAGTTGGCTGCTGAACCGGCTCCCTCTACTTTATTAACGATAAAAAGCCCGATGATTGGCACTTTTTATCGCAGCCCTACTCCTGATGTTCCTTCATTTGTGAACATCGGCGATGAGGTAAGCCCTGGAAAAGTAGTTTGTATTATTGAAGCAATGAAGTTATTTAATGAAATAGAAAGCGAAATAAAAGGGAAAATTGTAAAAGTACTGATTGATGATGCAACTCCCGTTGAATATGACCAGCCCTTGTTTTTAGTTGAACCTGCATAAATAATTTGGAAACCAGCCAATTTGAAAATCCGGAAATGTTACACATCAGTTCCGGATCTTGAGTTGGCTTTTTTTTATAAAGTATTTTCTGATCACAGCATTTAAATTTTTAAATTTTCACAATGTTCAATAAAATATTAATTGCTAATAGGGGAGAGATTGCGCTGCGTGTGATCAGAACGTGTCGCGAGATGGGCATTAAAACTATTGCGGTATATTCTACCGCCGATAAGGACAGCCTGCACGTTAAATTTTCTGATGAAGCTGTATGTATAGGCAAGCCCGCGAGTTCTGATTCTTATCTTAACATACCTCATATAATGGCTGCGGCAGAAATAACCAATGCAGACGGCATTCATCCAGGTTATGGCTTCCTGGCTGAAAATGCGAAGTTTGCGGAAATATGCGGAGAACATGGCATTAAATTTATCGGTCCCACCCCCGGGATGATAAACGCGATGGGTGATAAAATTACCGCCAAGGAAACGATGATTAAAGCAGGCGTTCCGGTGGTTCCCGGCGGAAATGGTTTACTCGAAAGCGTATCTGAGGCGAAACGTCTTGCAAAAGACATCGGGTATCCTGTGATACTCAAAGCTACTGCCGGTGGTGGTGGTAAAGGCATGCGCGTTGTTTGGGAAGAAAGTGAAATCGAGAAGGCGTTTGTTAATGCGAAGCAGGAAGCGGCAGCATCTTTCAAGAACGACGGCATTTATATGGAGAAGTTCGTGGAAGAGCCACGTCATATCGAAATACAGGTTGCCGGTGATCAATATGGAAAAGTTTGTCACCTGAGTGAAAGAGACTGTTCCATACAACGCAGGCATCAGAAATTAGTGGAAGAATCTCCTTCACCGTTTATGACTCCTGAATTGAGGTTTAAGATGGGCGAGGCCGCCATAAAAGCGGCTTCTGCCATTAACTATGAAAGTGTAGGTACCATTGAGTTCCTGGTAGATAAACACCGGAATTTCTACTTTATGGAGATGAATACCCGTATACAGGTTGAACATTGTGTTACGGAAGAAGTGGTGAATTACGACCTCATCAAGGAGCAGATAAAAATTGCCGCCGGTGAGCCAATTTCAGGTTTAAATTACGAGCCGCAAATGCACGCAATCGAGTGCCGGATCAATGCTGAAGATCCTTATAACGATTTTCGTCCCAGCCCGGGTAGGATCACCGTATTGCACCAGCCCGGTGGACATGGTATCCGCGTCGATTCGCATGTGTATGCAGGTTATACTATTCCTCCTTATTACGATTCCCTTATTTCTAAAATCATAGCTGTTGCCAGAACGCGCAGCGAAGCTATAAGCACCATGCATCGCGCTTTATCAGAATATATTATTGAGGGGGTGAAGACGACCATACCATTTCACCTGCAGCTTATGAAGGATGAACGGTTCAGGAGCGGAAATTTCAATACAAAATTCCTGGACGATTTTAAACTGGTATAATCGCAGCCCGCTAAAGCCCGTGAAGATTGTAATTATTATCTTAAATTGTAACAATGAAGATCTCCATCTCCGTTGTTCTTTTATATATGATATTGCTTTCCGCTTGTAACTAAAGAGGTAATATAAAGGAAGTAAAAAGGGACAATGCTATCGTCAATTGCCAGGTTA
>JBBPYM010000121.1:0-3182 GCA_038199905.1 Chitinophagales bacterium
GATATAAGCATCGCTGCCGGCGAGGATGCGCAGCCGGCGCAGGTATTCACCCGGATTATATAACCCGTCAATATGATCCACCCGTATTCCCTGTATGTTGCCTTGCTCCAATAGTGATTTCACGAGCTGATGATGTTCCTGGAAAACGGATTCATCCTGAATGTTAAGACTGATTAATGCATTCACCGTAAAAAAACGTCTGTAGTTAATCATTTTGTCCGTTTCCTGCCAGAAACAGAGACGATAATGCTGTTCATTAACTATTTGCTCTAATAATACTTGGTCATTGTTTATTTGGTTCACGCGGTGTAAGATCCATTGTTTCACCCCCTCATCCTGCTGTAGGGCAGAAAAGCGTTTTAGCCAGTCGTTCCATTTTGTGCCATAAACAATGATGTCTTCCGAATTTTCAACAATATTGATTTCGTCAAATAATGCCTGCAACGTTTCCGGTGTTTCGATATCTTCCGAAAACGTACAGTAGGAGAGTGGTTTTAGCGGATATACACTGCCGTTACAATCCAGCGCCAGTTTATCAAAAACAGAAATTATTTTCAGGTGACCGTTTCTTATGGCATCGTCCAGGGTCTCGCCTAAAAAGGGAGCCATCAGGCGGCCTTTGTATAGGAGGTCACTCCAATCTATATCAAAAAACCGGGCATACTGTGATCTTTGTCCCTTTTCAAATACATCGGCTAACCAGTTGTTTTCTGTATGATAAGCCATGTGATTAGGAACGATATCCTGCAGCCATTGAATTCCCAGTTTTTGCAACTGTTCCTGCAGGGAACGAAGCTGGTCGATGGTGCCAATCTCAGGATTGATCTCAAGCGGGTTTAATACATCATAACCATGCGTACTGCCGGGAATGGCTTTAAATATGGGCGAGGCATAAACAGTCTTCATTCCAAGTTGCTGCAGGTATGGTATCACTCGTTCGAAATCTGAAAAGTTAAAACCAGAATGAAATTGAAGGCGGTATGTGCTAACAGGGTCAAACATATTTGTTGGTGTATATCTTAAATGATTCCGGCAATATGGTTAGTTCACTGGTGTTGTTATAATTTAATAGTGTGGCCGCAGGCTCTTCCTCGGGGCCTCCCCAAAGGCGTTCCGCGGAATTGAACAATTGATGCCATTCGGCTCCGTCCTCCCCGGGTAATGTGAACGAATGAACATGACGTGAAAAGTTCATAAGGCAAAATAATTTTGCTCCGTCAAACCACCGTTTTAGCAGGATCGTTTGTTGTTCAATATTTTCTTCCACTTCAAATTTATCACGGTGCAGGTGGTTCAAGGCAGGGTGAGTTTTTCTCAGCTTAATTAATTCCTTATAAAAGCCAAACATGGTTTTATGCGGCTCTACAGTTAATAAGGACCATTGTAATTTTGATGATTCAAAAGTGCTTTGGGCTGCGGGATCGGGAGCTTCGCCCTGTGCGTGAAAAGCGGCAAACTCATTTCTTCTGCCCTGCCTTACAGCTTCAACCAACTCGGGATCTGTATGATCAATAAAATATAAAAAAGGATTTGTTTCGCTCCATTCTTCTCCCATAAACAATAAGGGGAGAAATGGACTCAGCAGCGTGCTGCCAGCCATTAACTTTCGCATTTCGAAACTCACCAGTTGGCTGGTGCGCTCTCCCAGCATCCTGTTACCAATCTGATCATGATTTTGAGAGAATACAACAAACTGGCTACCAGGGTTGTCCTGAACCTTTTTGCCAAACACTTTCTTGCGGTGCCGCGAATACTGGCCATCATATACGTACACGTCCCGGTAAGCTTTTGCCAGGTGATGAATTTCTTCAAAGTCTTCATAGTAACCAGTAGTTTCACCCCCTGCGGTTACACGCAGGGCGTGATGGAACTCATCGATCCATTGTGCATTCATGCCATAACCGCCCTCATCTACCGGTGAGATAAAACGCGTATCATTCAAATCAAGCTCAGCTACCAGGTAATATCTCATTCCCGTTACAGCCATCAACTTGTCTACCTCCGTTCTCAGTTCTTTTAAGAAATGTACAGCGCTGAAATCTTTTATAGCATGAACTGCATCCAGTCTCAGCGCATCAATATGAAAATCACGAAACCACATCAGCGCGTTCTCTATAAAATATTCGCGTACTCCATCGTTCCAGGCATCATCAAAGTTTATAGCGTTTCCCCAGGGTGTTTGGTATTTAGAAGTAAAGTACGGGCCATATTCACTAAAATAATTCCCCTCAGGTCCGAGGTGATTGTAAACCACGTCCAGCACAACCGCCAGCCCTTTGGTATGAGCAGCATTAACAAGGTGTTGAAGCCCAGTTGCACCTCCATAAGAATCCTGGACGGCAAAGGGGAATACACCGTCGTATCCCCAATTCTTCTTGCCGGGGAACTGCGCTACCGGCATTATTTCAATGGCAGTGATCCCCAATTCTACCAGGTAGTTGAGCTTTTCTTCAATATCAATAAAACTACCATCAGCGGTAAAAGTGCCGGTATGCAACTCATAAAAAATGTAATCTTCCAGTGGAAGGTTTTGCCAGGCAGTGTCGGTCCAAAAAAATTGATTGAGGTTTAATGCTAAAGATGGTCCATGCGTGCCGAGGGGTTGTGAAAGCGATGTAATATCAGGCAAACCTGGTTTTCCATCAATGGAAAAGGTGTAATGGTCGCCTTCATGTAGCGCCGATGTGTTAAGTGTCCAGTAGCCGAAGTCTTGTTTTTTTAATGAGATTACCTGGTCAGTTGCGGTTAAAACAAGCTGCACGGAAATAGAAAGCGGGGACCATACGCGGATTTCAGCCTCGCCAGTTGTAGAAAAATCTACTCCAATATTTCGTTTTTGGGTGTTCAGTGTTGTCATAAAGTGTATTCATCTTGCGGTGCAATGGTATCGATTGGTTACTATATTAAAATCAAGCCACACCAGTTGCAGGAACGATACGCCTGATTGATAGAGTGGAAGAAAATCGGAAATTTCCGGCGCAACAAGAGAAAGTATGATTGTCTGCGAAGATGCCGCCCTTTGTTGCTTCCTAAAAATGAGCGGGAATTTTAAACTGTAAAAAAAGCTGTGAATGAATGGGATTACTCAAACAAACTCTTCCAAAACCAAGCACGTATGGTAAGTGTCAGCGCCTAATATTCCCTTTTAAGGTCGCGGGTGTTTATTGCTGCCATAATGAAAA
>JBBPYM010000122.1:0-6449 GCA_038199905.1 Chitinophagales bacterium
CCACAAAGTTCACAAGGAAGGCACGAAGAACACGAAGACAACCTGAATGCTAATTGTCAACCGGCTTTCAAAAAAATGCATGTTGCAAGTTCGGCAAATTATTAAAAGGGCCTGGTGTACTTTGTGCCTTCTTTGTGCGCCTTGTGGTTAAAAAAAAATATATCCGGGCAGGTTGCAAATTTAGCCTGCTGTGTGCGAGTTTCCTTTTTAACTACAAAGCACACGACGGCTGATAGCTGACGGCTGATGGCTGACAGCTATCAGCTTATTATCCAATCAAACACCATCACCCCAACCAAGCCCATTACTGCTACGATGGTTTCCATGATAGACCAGGAACGCAGGGTGTCTTTTATAGAGAGATTAAAATATTCCTTGAACAACCAGAAACCGCCATCGTTAACATGAGAAAACATAAGGCTGCCGGCGCCAATGGATAAAACCATCAGGTTAGGATCCACACTAGACTGCGACATCAGCGGCAGGATGATGCCTGCAGTAGTTAATCCCGCTACCGTGGCTGAGCCCAGGCACACCCTTATAAATGCAGCAATCAGCCAGCCTAAAACCAGCGGATGAATCGCCAGGCCTTTAAGAGAGGAAGCTATCTGGTTGCTTACACCGCTGTCGATCAATACCTGTTTCAGCACCCCCGCACCTGCAATGATAAGTAACACCATTGCTACATCTTTTCCCGCTTCGGTGTAAACGTTCATGATAGATTTCATGTTCCTTCCCATCTTAAGCCCAAGGGTATAAGTGGCAACGATAACGGCCAGTAACATAACAATACCGGGCTCGCCGATGAAACCTAAATAATTCTGAAGCGTGCCGTTGCCCGGAGCAAGAAATACCAATAAGGTGGTGCCCATCAATAGCATAACCGGCAGCAGGGCCGTAAGGAAACTATTGGCAGCGCCTGGCAGTTCTTCATCCTTGATGTTGGGCGTAACAAAACCTTGTAGAGGAGTGGATTTTATATGTTTCAGCGTGCGGGCAAAAAGCGGACCGGCAACGATCATTACCGGTATGGAAATAAAAATGCCATATAATAAGGTCAGTCCCATGTTTGCGTTAAATAAAGTTACAAGTGCTGCAGGAGATGGATGCGGCGGAAGGAACCCGTGTGCCACTGACATCGGCGCAAGCATTGGCAGCGCTATAAACATCGGTGGCAGTTTGTATTTATAAATTATAGAAAAAATCATCGGGATGATCAGTACAAACCCTACCTGGTAAAAAAGCGGAATACCTATTATAAACCCCGTGAGCATAAGTGCCCACTGGATATATTTATCACCAAAACTCTTCATCATCACCGTCGCGATTTTCTGCGCTGCACCGCTTTCAGCAACAATTTTTCCGAGCATGGCACCCAACACGATGATGATAACGAGGGAGCCAAGCGTGTCACCAATACCTTTGTAAACCGATTTGGTAATATCTTTCATGGGGATGCCAAGGCATAAGCCGGCAAGAATAGAAACTACTAAAAAAGCAAGGAACGCGTTCACCTTTCCCCAGGTAATAAGAACCACCAGGATGATAAGGCTTATAACGATGATGAGTAGGGTCATGTGTGGGGTTGAGTTGTGGGAAGCTATCAGCCGTCAGCTATCAGCCTTCAGCTTGTACAAAAAATTAATAAACCGTTATTAATAAACCACTAATTTATATCGAATTCCGTATTCTCTTTGTTCTGGCTGATAGCTGATAGCTGTCGGCTGATAGCTGGCAGCAGACAGCTTCTCAATGTGAATCCCTTGCTACTTCCGATCCAGATCCGCCTGTTAAAAAGCCTAAATCGGCGCCTTTATCGGCCTGCTGCACACTTTTAACATATAGGTTTACATAACCCCTGTCCGTTACCGGCTCAGGTTGGGTCCATTTTAGTTTCCTTATCGCAAGCTCTTCATCCGACACGTCCAGGTGTATGCGACGATTGGCCACATCAAGCTCGATAAAGTCGCCATTCTGCACCAACGCCAGCGTGCCGCCAATAGCAGCTTCGGGCGACACGTGTAGTACCACGGTGCCATAAGCGGTGCCGCTCATCCTGCCATCGGAGATCCTCACCATATCAGTAAATCCTTTATCCAGCACTTTTTTTGGCAGCGCCATATTACCTACTTCAGGCATACCGGGGTATCCTACAGGACCAACATTTTTAAGTACCATTACACAGGTTTCGTCAATATCCAGTGCATCACTATCTACCAGCGCATGATACTCCTCAATGGTTTCAAATACTACCGCCCTGCCACGGTGTTGCATAAGCGAAGTTGTTGCAGCGGAAGGTTTAATCACCGCGCCATTTTGTGCAAGGTTGCCTTTGAGTACCGCAATCCCCGCCTCAGGAATAAAAGGTTCATTGTATGCTGCAATCACTTCGGTGTTGTAACAGGTGGTATATCCTTCAATATTTTCAGTATGGCTTTTACCGGTAACTGTTATTGCATCCATGTGCAGGTGAGCTTTCAACTCGTTGATGATCACCGGCAGTCCGCCTGCATAAAAAAAGTCTTCCATCAGGAATTTGCCGGATGGCATGAGGTTTAATAAAAGCGGTATCTTGCTCCCCAGGTCGTCAAAGTCTTCCAGGTTCAGGTCTACACCGATCCTGCCAGCGATAGCAGTAAGGTGAATGATAAAATTTGTTGATCCCCCTACAGCCGCATTAACTTTTATTGCATTTTCAAACGCTTCCCTTGTGAGTATTTTCGAGATCTTAAGATCTTCTTTAACCATTTCTACGATTCTCCTGCCCGAAAGATGAGCAAGTACCTTCTTCCTGGAATCCACGGCAGGAATCGCTGCTGCACCAGATAACGACATGCCCAGCGATTCTACCATACAGGCCATTGTAGAAGCGGTGCCCATTGTCATACAATGCCCTGCGCTCCTCGACATACAGCTTTCAGCAAGCAGGTAATCTTTTGGTGTGATCTTACCCATTTTCATATCCGCATCAAATTTCCAGACATGTGTTCCTGAGCCAATTTCTTTTCCCTGGAACCTGCCATTTAACATCGGTCCACCAGGTACTACAATCGTTGGCAAGTCTACGCTTGCCGCCCCCATTAGCGTTGAGGGCGTTGTTTTATCACAGCCAGTTAACAACACAACACCATCTATCGGATTGCCCCTGATTGACTCTTCCGCATCCATACTGGCAAGGTTCCTGAACAACATAGCGGTAGGTTTCAGCAACGTTTCCCCCAGCGACATAATTGGAAATTCCAGGGGAAAGCCGCCGGCTTCATACACGCCGCGTTTTACCACTTCAGCTATATCCCTCAAATGTGCATTGCAGGGAGTAAGCTCCGACCAGGTATTACAAATGCCTATCACTGGTCTGCCATCAAACAGATCTTCAGGATAACCCTGGTTTTTCATCCAACTCCTGTAGATAAAGCCCATCTTGTCTTTTTTGCCAAACCAGTCGCTGCTTCTGTAAGTTGCCATATTCTTCTTTTAAAATTAACTATTATGATTAAACGTAGATTTTTGCCAAAACATGAATGGCCTGAAACTGTCAAAACAAATCTTTGCGCCACTTAGTGCTTTGTGCCTTCGTGTCGATCTAACTGCTTTTAAGTTCACGGAATTTTTTTAAGAGTGCTGTGAAATGAGCGCTTAAGTCTTCCCATTGCTCACCATCAATGAGGTTTTTGGGAAACAATGTGCTGCCCATTCCCACACCTTTGGCGCCTGCCTTAAAAAAGTCATTTATAGTCTCGAGACTTACACCACCTGTGGGCACGAGTTTTAAAAAGTTTAAAGGGGCAAGCACATCTTTTATATACTCAGGCCCCAGCCTTGTTGCAGGAAAAACCTTTACCATGCTAGCTCCCAGCGACCAGGCGCGGTAGATTTCAGTGGGTGTGTAAGCACCGGGGAACACAGGCACTTTGCGATTGACACATATTTTTATCACATCTTCATTAACAACAGGGGTAACAATAAAACTAGCACCCGCATCCAGGGCCTGGTCAAGATCTTCTAATGTTAATACGGTGCCTGCGCCTATATTGAGCGTGTCGGTATAAATTTCAGACAAATAAGAGATGGTCTTGGCTGCACCTTCCGAGTTCATCGTTACTTCCAATGTTGTAAAACCCGACTCGTAATACTGGCTCACCAGCATGGCTACCTTTGGCTGGGGTATGTTCCTCATAATTCCAATGATCGGCACTTTGTCAAATGCAGCCCAGGAGAATGGTTTGCTCATCGTTTAATTTGTTTTTCATAAATCTTATATTGACCCTTCAACGCGGCTTTCTCAACCTCTTCTGCGGGAAAGGTATGAACTTTGTCTTTCATGCCTAAAACTTTAAACGCTGTCTCATAATATTTTTTCAAATGCCGGCCGCAGCATAAATATATTCCAATTGTGTCATTTTGTACTATTTCCGCCAGCTCTGCACCTATGAGCAAGCCACTCAGGTAGTGGTAGTTTTGCTTGCGGGTGAGTTTGTCAAAAAGAGAATTGGTCCTTACCCTGAAGCAAACGTTAAGCAGGTTAGTGGTTGCGCCTTCTTTTACGGCTTGTTCAAAGTATTTGATGTCCATAGCAGATTCAGGTTCGCCCGATTTTTCAATCCCTGCATGTAAGATGCTTTTTGTTGATAAAAGGTCAAAAAACTCGCCGGTCATAAAAGTTTTAAAACTGGTGACGTTCCCGTTATTTATGAGGATATGTTTGGAATGCGTGCCGGGAAAGATGAAAAGCAGATCACCGGTATGGCTGAGGGTTTCGGACATTATGCCTATCAATTGCGTCTCCTCCCCACGCATAACATCGTTCTGGCTTTTCGCGCCCGAAATCAAGAAGATATCGTGTTCAAACTCAATTGTCTTTTGGAGAAATTGAGAAAGCATGCCAGATCCATCTATTGAAAACGGCAGCTCCTGGTATCGCAGTGGTATCATACCGATAGAAGAAGATGCCATGCCGGAGATTAACACCGGTATACCTTCCAGAGAGCGACCCGATTGCTGTTCAAGTGCATTTAAATTTTCCCGGATTATGGCAAGATAAAAAGATAGCCTTGTTTCCGCTTGCCCGCCATGAGTTTCGTTCCAGGTGTTAAAAGTTCCCAGGATGCCTTTATCTGAACTTACGCTGAGGATGATACTGAAATCAGCCTTGTTAACAAGGCTCAAACGGAAGGATGATGTACCCCAATCGCAGCTTAGAAATTCATTCATAAGCTGAATGTACAAAATAATGCCTATTGGTAATCACGTTGGGGGAGCGCCAGCTTAAAAGTATGTGTGGCTGCTAATACAGGGTACCAGGTAAAAGTTATCTTACAAGATTTTTACCGGCTGCTTATTTTCGTCAATTGCCACCAATGTAAAAGTTCCGGTGATGGCTTTTTTGCGCTCAAATGAATACATCTCTTCGATATATATTTCAACAAGAATTTTTATGCTCGTATTGCCGATATGCGCTACGGTTCCGATCAACTCAATTATAGTGCCCGCAGGGATCGGCCGGGTGAAATCAATCTTATCTGACGAAACCGTTACCATTCGTTTGCGGGCAAAACGGGTGGCGGTAATAAAAGCCACTTCATCCATTAGTCCCATCGCGGTGCCACCAAACAAGGTATCGTAGTGATTGGTTGTGTTCGGAAATACAGCTTTAAAGATGCGCGTTTCAGAAGCCCTGATTTTTTCTTCTATGCTCATAAATGATTACTTTAGACTGATGGGTCAGCGGCCAACTTTTCAAAAGCAATAAAATGCGAAAGCTCCCTGTTTTTATTGAATACGGGGTATTCTTCTACGTGACAGTAATAAGGCTTCCCATTTTTTTTGTAATTAAGAAGTGTGATCTCAATCGGCTTGAGGGAATTGATTGCTTCACGGATCTTTGAAAGCGACTCGATAGAAGTACCCGGTCCCTGGAAGATCTTCGGACTTTTGCCTTTCAGCTCATCAGAGGTGTAGGCGTTCATCTCATATACATTACTGCTTGAATAAACGATGCGCAACAAGTGATCTGTTACAATGATCACCTTGCCTTGGCGGAAAAGTTTCGATTCTATGTCCCATTCGTTAACCCATTTTTTAGAAATAGACAGTTTATTGAGCAGGTTGAAATCATTCGCAAGATCAACCTTGCGCTGGTAACCCTCCATAAAGATATCCCACGACAACAAAGGTGCGGCGGCAGGACGGGGATCATTTTGTTCGGGCATAGTAGTCGAATTTAATTTATTTAAACTGTCGTGCAATGGTAGGCCATTACAAGGCTAAAGTTTATTTTACAACTGTATGTTAGCAATATTCTTCCTGGTTAGCCCCGTGCTGCAACAAATTCTTCGTTGCATAAACTATTCGGGCTGTTGATGGTTTAGGTCCGCTGAGTTGTTACTGGCAGTAGTGCTAAAATATCCCGCCTTATAACTCAATTAAATTTACCATCTACCAATGCATCA
>JBBPYM010000123.1:0-11696 GCA_038199905.1 Chitinophagales bacterium
AAGACCCCGGTTTACTGCTCCGGCTTCGGAAGAATGGCCATTCTTATCTGTATAACTTCTTCCAAACGCACCAGGTGCATTCATGGCGGTCAACCCTCTTTCTTTAGACCAGTTTTGAGATACTCCTACAGTTACCTGTTCATATCCTCCCTTATCATTTTTTACAAATCCGTGTTGAGGATAAATTTCAAGCCATCCCCAATGATCGGGCCTTTCTGGTCCTTTGTTATATACTGGCTGTCCCGGACGAAAAGTAAAAAACTTTTTTATCTCACGGTTAAAGCTAGTGCTGTCTGCCTGGCCGGCGATATCCGCAACCAGTTCAGGCAATGCCATGATGAGTGGCTTGCCTTTCCAATAAAACCAAAGGTCTTTGTATAAGCCTGGTTTATATAATTCCCTGTATATTTCACCGATAATTTCTTTGCCCCCTTTACTGGGCCAGAAGGGCAACATGAAAGCGATTTGAGGTGTACGTACGCCGTCTTTACGGGCTTGCGTGAATACCTCACACAATTTGATATAAGATTCTTTCCAGGTAATGTTTCCATTTGTACAATCAAAGATGATTACGTCTACACCCGCATCAGCAAGCATTTCAGCATGTTTGCGAAGTACCCATTCGTCAGTATCCCGGTAGTAGCCGAACAGCGGTTCACCCCAGAAAAAGGGGCTGTTCTTATTTGGCCATATCGGGTTCTCATAATTATCTGCAGCTTTAGGGTCTTTGGCTAAATATTCCGTGGTATTGAAAGGTGGGTTGTCGGCTTGCTTTGTATGCCAGGTCCAGTAGAACAAGCCTACAAACTTATCTTTTTTGGGTGAACCCACTTCTTCATACGTTGGCAGTTTTCGCCCTAACACATCGGTGGCAACAGCGTTGCTTCCCGGGGACTGGGCATGCCCGTAAAAGCACATCACAGATAAAACCAGGGCAACTATATTTTTTAAGCAGGGACAGTATTTTTTAATCTTCATCCTTTTAGGTAAGGTTTGTGTTTGGTTAAAGTATTATCTAGAAGCCTTATTAAAACATGCCTTTGTATTTATGGTGAAACTCGCTAATATCACCATCCAGGATTTTGCCAATTTTCACCAGAGAATCCAATAATTTTGTCCACCTCCTCTTGAATGATGGGATACCTCAGGAATTTTTCGGAAGAAGCATTTCTATCTGCAAATTTAAAGCGGTTGTAAGTGAGGGTCGTACCATTATTCATAATTCTCATACCCGTTACAAATTTACCAGTTTGCTCCAGGATCTTCCAGCGACGAACATCAAAAAACCGATGTTCTTCAAACGCCAGTTCTATACGACGTTCGTTACGGTATTTTTTTTCAAAAGCGTCTTTGGTCATTCCGGGGGGGAAAGCGGGCATGCCGGCTCTTGTACGTATTGCATTTACAGCTTGTCGCGCACTCATCGAAAAACTACCAACAGTTACAGCAGCATCAGGTCCGACCGACTGGTAGGCAGATTCTGCGAAGTTCAGATATAGTTCAGCCAGGCGAAACAGCCGGATAGCACCATCACCATTATTACCTTGCCCGGATTTATAGTTGTTGAATTTACGTAAGTAATAACCAGTCCGGGTAAACTTGCGATTTATATCTGAGATGGTTTCCGCACCATTTACAAAAGTCTCCACCTTTTTGCCAGAGGGTTGATCTAAAAATCTTATAGCGCCATTATAATAAATAGAGGCATAAAACCTGGGATCGCGATTCTCGTAAGGAAGGCTTTCATTGTACCCGGATGCAGGGTTAATAACAGGCATTAACCTGTTAGCATCACTGTATCCTATGATAGGCGCCTCTCCGGTCGCCATTTCATAGCTGTCAACCAGGTCTTGTGTAGGGCAAGGACCGGTCCGGTCCATACCGGGATTAGTAGGTAAGCCCGCGAAGCGCCATATCTGCATTTGAACGCCAACTGGGTAGATAGTTTCTTTATCTTTCGCTCTTTGGTCGTTAGAGGTGGTAAAGTGATAAAGCGCATAAGCATTCTGAGCAATACCCGGCGCAGGGACTTCCTTAAACAGCATATAATCGTTAGCAAGACATTGGGATAAAGCTTCACTATTAATAGCCGTTGCATTGGCCCAGGTGTAGGTGCCATCAGACCATAAAGGACTTGCTGCATAAGTTACCGCCTCCGATTTAATCGCGTAAGCTACTGCACGGGTCATAATCCCATACTGATTATCATAAATAGCCCAGGAAAAGCCATCGCGTGAGGCAGGGGCAGCCAATGCCTTATCGCAATCATCCAGGATAAATTTAACTACCTGCGCAAAGGTGGCCCGTTTGTCTTTGGAAAAATCGTGATTTATTTCCAGTGCCTTATCAAGAATAGGCACACCACCATAACGTTTAATTAGCTGAAGGTAATAGAGGGCACGCAAACTACGGGCTTGTGCAGTCCACGCCATTTTTTCTGCTTCAGTAGCATATACAGTTGCCGTTTTTATGCTTTCAATAAAAACATTACATTTCCTGATTCCTTCATAAAGAGAGCCCCATGGGCTTCCATCAGCTGAATAATCAGGATAGGTTCGTGAGGTAATATTGCCACCATACCACATAATATATTTAGAACCAGGTGTTACATCATCAGCATCCTGCGCTTCGTCTGTGAAGGAGGAACGGTCAATATAAGGATTTGGACAAAATCCATAGCAGGAGTTAAGGTATCCACGAGTTCTGTTATAATCGCTGAATACCTGGTCTAGCGTGATGCGGCCATCTGTAGGCAAATCCAATTGCCTGTTGCAGGAGGACAGCGTACCTGTTATAAGTATGGCAAGGAAAACCACAATAAATTTGTTCATAATAAATAAGATTTTGAATAATAATTAACTCACCTTAGAACACCACGTTTACACCTACATTATAAACCCTATAAACCGGGAACGATAAATATCCACCACCTTCCGGACCGAAATCGTCAGATTTCATCTTGTCCCAGGTTAGCAGATTTTGACCGCTGAATAAAAATCTTACTTTCTCTGCAGTGATCATTCTTGACAAGGATGCAGGTAGTGTATATGACAATTCGAGATTTTTAAGCCTCAGGTACGACCTGTTGTATGTATTGTAATCATTGGCTTCGTAGTTTACGGTATTGGCTAAAGAAAGCGCCGGTGATGTAATTAGTTGTTTATTATCATAGCGGCTTTGAGTCCATGCGTTTGCATGTAAGGCACCAAACACGCCGTCGTTATCTGTTTCCCTGATACCGGGTCCGCTTAAGATAGAAGAATATTGGCCCACACCCTGGAACAATAAACTAAAGTCAAATGATTTATAGGTAACGCCGCCTGATATTGCGTAAGTCACCCGCGGCAGTGCGCCGGTTCCGAGTGGAGCCCTGTCACGCTCATCTATCTTTTTATCATTGTTCAAATCCTGGTACCTGAGATCTCCAACACGCACCTTACCAAAGCCATAGGCAAGTTTGCTATCAGCAATCTCGGAGAGGGAGTTGAAAAAACCGTTACCATTACTATAGTCTACAAGGTATCCAAAGGACTGTCCAAAGGAGTAACCTTCCTGCAAATTCCTGTAAACATAATCAACCGTCTTAAGTGCTTCATTAACCTTGATAACAGTATTTTTAGCATAGCTAATTATGCCTCCGGCAAATGCAGATAAATTCCTGTTAATAGCTAACGTATAATTAGCACTGATCTCGTACCCTTTATTTTCAAAGATGCCTGAATTTGTTTTAGGATAGTTGGCTAAGGGAACACCCTGGTAAAGCGGCACTGTAGTACTGGCACTAACCACCATGTTGTTCATGCGTTCTTTAAATACATCTACAGAAACGGACAGACTGTTGAATAATCCAAGGTCGAGGCCAAAGTTTTGCTTGGTAGAAATTTCAGCCTGGATATCAGGGTTACCAACCTGGTTTTCATTTACAACATATTGGAGATAGCCGATCGCTCCACCTCTATTGGCTGTTACATTATCCAGGTACGAAAAACGGGCGAGGCCATTTTGATCATTTGCCGTTTTGCCATACGACGCTCTTAATTTAAGATTGCTCAGCAAATTCACATCTCTTAAAAATGCTTCGTTTGACAAAACCCAGGCAACAGAAACAGCAGGAGTAGCAATAAACCGGCTATTACGTGGATACTGTTCAGATCCTGAATAACCAACATCAATCTTGGCCAGGTACCTGTTATCATAACCATACCTTGCCTCTACTCCTGAACTTACACGATTGTAAGGTAGCAAACCCGGTGATTGTGTTTCTGCGGTAGTTAAATTCTGGTAGAACATATAAGCCATACCACCGATGCTATGTTTACCAAATTCTCTTTTATAATTCATAGCTACATTATAGGTCAGGTGGTAGTAGTACGAATGACTTTTGCTATAAGCGAGGGGAGTATTATTTGTTGAACCTTTTTTGGTGAATGCAAGCGTGTCTCTTCTGTCTGTTCTTACCCAACGTTCATAATCCTGGGTAGTTCCAAGGCTACCAACAGAATTGGTTTGATACGCCAGAACACCGGTCATATTGAGACCTTTTGTAAGAAAGCTCATGTCGAGGTCCAATCCAAATTGCGATGTAATATTTGTAACCGTATGTCTCCGGTACCCTGTACGGTTTAACATGCCATAGGTAGGCGCTGCAACTCTTTCCGTGGTGATAACTTTTCCTCCTGGCGTTATAACCTTGCCCGTGGCATCCATCACTTCCGGGGTCAGCGGGCCATAGGAGCTAGGAGGGATAGAAAATAAACTACTATAAACAGCATTATTGCCCGCACCGGGAGTGCGCTCTCTTTTAATATTTCCACTTAAACGAATAAACGCTTTAAGATATTTATTGAGACTCATATCTACATTTGTCCGATAGTTGATCCAGGTATTATTGGCGTTAGGATTGTACTTACTCTGGTCAGTTCTAAACTGGCCCCCCTGGTGCATAAAATTTATGTTTGAAAAAAACTGAACCTTATCATTACCTCCGGATACATTGACGCCAACACGCTGCATGGCGGCAAAGTCTTTCATATATCTTTCATACCAATTGTTATTAGAATACAGACCTGTGTTTTGTTCGGAGCGGTAATTTTCAATTTCCTGGTCCTTAAAAAAATAATTCTTTCCAAGTCCATCGTTAAAGGCGGCCTGATTTCTCATTTCTGCGTATTCAGCAGCGCTATAAAAAGTTGGTTTGGTTGTAACCTGTTGTATGGATTGATCTATACGGCCGCTTATCTGTAATCCACCACTTCTTCCACGCTTTGTGGTTACTACAATAACGCCATTTGCTCCCTGGATACCATAAAGAGCCTGTGTGGAAGCATCTTTGAGAACCGTAATGGATTCAATTTCGTTGGCAGTGATGTACTCCAGACTTTGGCTGCTGTTATACGATGTTATAATGCCATCAATAATTACCAGTGGATTATTTGCTCTTGCGGCAGAAAGCCCTCTAACATATAAACTTGTAGTTGCCCTTGACAATTCTGAATAGGTTTCCTCGGTGAAGAGTCCCGTGAGCCGACCTGCCAGGGATTGAGTAAGATTAGCAACTGGTGACTTTTCCAGTTCCTCGCCGCTTACTGTGGCAACTGCACCGGAGATTTCCCGTCGTGTTTGAATGCTATAGCCGAGTTGAACCACTTCATCAAGTTGATGTGGATCCAATTTAAGTTGAATATTAATTTGAGTTTGATTTCCTGCTTCCATTCTTCGTTGGGCATAACCCTTATAAGAAAATGTTAGCAACTCATTACTTTTGTCGGAGCTTAAAGTGTATTCACCCTGCACATTGGTTATCGTTTCTTTATTTGCTTTTACAGCTTTTACTACTACACCATTAAGTGGTTTTCCGAACAGGTCTGTCACCTTACCATTTATGGCTTCTGTTTGGTCCTGTGCATACAGCATTGCCGTGGCAGGTGCTATGAGCAAAAAAGAAAGCAACAGAGATATTTTGAGAACTAGGTTATGTATCATGTCATTTAATATTGTTAGTCGATTTGAACCCGGTTATTGTTACCAGCCTTTATTGTTACCAACCTTTATTTTGCCAATCTTGATTGGTAACCGATTTCAAGCGATTCGCCTCGTTGAGAGGTATTGGCACCCAAAGAAATTTATTTGTAAAATTTTTACGTTCCACATTTCTTACTGTTCTTCGGTTGTATGTATAGTTTCCATCTGCCTGCCTGGTTATATCCATAGCGGTAATCCATTTGTCTGTCTTAGATAGATCACTGTTAGGCAATGACCAGCGGCGCACGTCGAAATAACGATTCTCCTCTAAGGCCAGCTCTACCCGGCGTTCATTTCTGATACGCATAATGAGTTCATTCTTGGATAATCCTGCAGGCAAATTCGGCATGCCGGCTCTTGTTCTTATTTCATTAACAGCAGTTGTGGCTTCAGCCAATTTATCTGCCTCGGCAGCAGCTTCTGCAAAGTCAAGTATGATTTCTCCGAGGCGAAATAATTTCCAGTTGGCTCCTCCTATAGCATTATCATTGCCTGAATTAGGATGTAAAAATTTCCTTTCAAAATAACCTGTACGTGTTGCCTTCCTGGTGGTAGGATGAATGCCTGTTTGAGGTTCATTAACATACGTGGAAATAATCCTGGTACGATTGCCAATGGCAGCCGGGTAATTTTCAAAAGACTGAGGCGACTCGGCAAAATTCCACAAAGCCTTTCTTTTAGAACCATTATAATATATGGAAGCATAAAACCGGGGATCCCTGTTGAGGTAAGGATTGGTAGCGTCATACATCGTATTATCTGCATTATAGTTTGGTTGCAGATGAGTTTCATCAAGGTACGGATTGGCCAGGTTGAGGATCGGCTTTCCATCAATCGTTTCGTAAGCGTCTACTAATTCCTGTGAAGGACAGGTTCCCGATTTATATCCATCCTGTGCGCCTATTCCGTCAACGTCCCAGATATTACCCTGCCCTTCCCGACTCTGATATAAGGTCTCCTTATCAACCGGGTTAGGCGAATAAGCCATGGTTTGCGTGAAGTATTCATTATAAAGAGCAGTGTTTACGTTTTTAGTCGTTCCAAGGAACGCAACATCAGAGAGGTAGGTTTGCGGCAAATTCACTTTATTATACAGCTCGTAGCCGTTAGTCTTAAGATTTTCCAGTGAAGTTTTGTTTGCCTGGTAAGCCTCCTGCCAGTAGTCTTTTCCTCCGTTGTTGAGCGGGCTGGCTGCAAAAAGAATCATTTTTGATTTTATGGCTTCAGCCATCGCTTTGTTTACCCGGCCAGCTTCGCCTGAGATGGTAATTCTCCATGGCAGCTCAGTAGTGCCAAGTGCCACATTACAGTCTTCCATAATAAATTTAACTACATCATAGTAGGTTTCTTTTTTTATGGAGGTAAAATCACCGGAAAATTCATAGGGCTCACGTTCGATAGGCAAAACAGCACCGAACCATTTTAATAACTCGGCATAATAATAGGCCCTGAGCAGGTGGGCTTCAGCTTTCCAACGTTTACGATCAGCCGGGCTCGTTACTGCTGCTTTGTCAATACGGCTAATGAATATTGTGCAATTACGGATGGAACTCCAGTATCTTGCCCAGTAACTTCCATTTCCGCCGTCTGTACTGATATCAGTAATGGGATGATTTCCCGCAGAGGCATCTCCGTTATACATTCGTCCCGCCATGATCCATGATTCCGCCTCAGCATCAGTATCCCATGCTTCATCACTCCAAACAACCGGCCCTCTGCTCCAAAAGAAATACCTGGTTCCTTTTACAGGCATATTGGAGTAACAACTATTCAAAAAGGCGCTTACCTTATCATTGTCACTAAAAATCTCATCCATTGTCAGCTTGCCATCTGGTGCCATATCAAGCGCTTTCTTACAAGAATCCAGTGATAACACTGACATGAATAATACTACTACTATTAAATATTTAATTCTCATGATGTTTTGTAATTAATCAAATTAGAAAGAGACGTTGAGGCCGAAATTTACCATTTTAGTTATGGGATATCCAATGGAATTATCCTGCTCGGGGTCAAGGTGATTCATGCGTAACTTATCCCAGGTAAATAAGCTTTGTCCACTAACAAAAATCCTCGTTTTATTGATTCCTATCACCTTCAATGCTCCATCGGGAAGTGAATAGGCCAATTCAATATTTTTTAAACGAACGAAGGATCGGTTCATAATAAAGAAATCATTAGCTACATGGTTAGTGGTACTGTGCGTACTAAGAGCAGGATAAGTAATCTCCTCTTTGTTGGCATATCTTTCCGGCGTCCATGCACTCTTGTGGTAACCAAAATAAGTACCCCTGATTATATATTCGTATACACCTTGCTGTGCATAATTACTTGTATACTTACCAACTCCCTGGAAAAAAGCACTAAAGTCAAAAGCTTTATATTGTAAAGACAAGGTAAGTCCGTAAGCTATCCCTGGAATGTTGGAATAACCGATAGGGGACTGATCTTTATCGTTGATTATACCATCCTTATTTAGATCGAGGTATTTAAAATCCCCTACCCGCGGGCTGCCAAATCCGTAAGTGGTTTTTGAAAGATGGGTCTCTAGTTCTTCTTTGGAATTAAAGTATCCATTGCCGTTACTGTAATCTATTTTGTAACCCCACGACTGGTTAAGGGGAAAGCCTGTACTTCTGTATCTGTAGGCATACGATTCATCACGAATAGATTCATCAAGGAACCTCACGATGTTTTCATTATAACTAAAGTTGCCCCTCACTGTCAGGGAGAGATTCTTGAGTAAGGACTTGTTGTACGTCACTTCAATTTCATATCCTTTGTTATCAACCAGGCCCAGGTTTACCTTTGGAATATTACCCAGAGGTACTCCCTGGAATTCAGGGACTGTACCCCGTGATATCAGGATGTCCTCCCGCTTTTCAATAAAATAGTCAAATGAAATGTCAAGATTATTGAAAAGTTGCAGGTCAACTCCATAGTTTTGTTTTTTGGCCACCTCCCAACTGATATTAGGATTGCCTAACAGTCCCTGGTTGATACCCTGGCCTAAGCCTAAACTCGCTAACGGTCCACCTCCCATAGTGATATTACTCTGGTAAAGGAACCTTGCATTTCCCATCTTGTCATTTCCTACTTTACCGTATGAGGCACGTAATTTCAGGTTAGAAATAACATTATTATTTTTCAGGAAATCTTCATTGCTAATTACCCAACCCACAGAGGCTGCGGGGAAGAAACCAAACCTTTTACCCGGAGCGAACTGCTCAGAGCCATTATATCCCATATTAAATTCAGCCAGGTAGCGGCTATCATATCCATAGGTAACTCTTCCTGATACACCCACTACATTAAATGGTATTTCAGCACCTGCAGATTCCCAGTTGTCGCGCTGAGCCAGGATCAACCCGCTTACATTATGCTTCTCGCCAAAAATACGTTTGTAATTGATGGCCGCCTGCATGTTGATATTATATCGTGAGTCAACGCCTTTAATGATTGATAATAAACTCTCGTCTGAACGTTTAACCGCGTAACTTAATTCATCTGTTACAGGATCTACGTTTGCGAGATAAAGACGTTCGGATTTACTTCCTTGCAACGCGGTACTTGACCTGGAATCATAGGAGATCATGCCCCTGATGCTCAGACCTTTAGTGATCGAATTACCCAGGTCTAATTCCATACCGAAAGATGAATTGAGGTTAGATCTAACTTCGTTGCGATAACCAAACCGGTTCATAATTTCAAAAGCCGAACGATCCATATATCCTGGATCAACAATCTGACCGGCAGCCACACCATATCCCTCAATAGTGGTAGGACCAGGAGTAATAGGCAAAATGGTTTGAGCCTGGTAAAGAAGGTCTGTAATCATCCAATTGGTGTCACCGCCATTGTAAAGCCATGCGGAGGGCATGTTAACCTTTTCAATATAACTACCAATGTTGAGAAATGCTTTTAACGATTTAGATATTTTAAAGTCGAGGTTTGCTCTGAAATTGAAGCGATCCATATATGAAGAGGGATCATAGCCTAATACCGATTTGGGTTCGGTTTTAAGATTGCCACCCTGGTGCAGGTAACCAGCATTAACAAAGAATGAAACGTTATCAGTTCCACCACTAGCGTTCATGTTTATGCGTGTTTGAGGCGCAGAACGGGAAATATATTCGCGGTAATAATCATGATCCGGGTACATATATTTTCTGAGACTTGCCTTCCTGGCATACTCCGGATCATTCACATTAAGGCCTGCCAAAGGATTTGCATATTTATCCATGGCAGCTTTAGTGAAGGGTGGTGTTGTGATGCCATCATTTTTTGAAGCTTCATTTCTCAAATTCATATATTCAAGGGAGTGCAGGCGCTCTGGTTCCCTCGTGTACGATGTATAACTCTGCACAGCATTTATAGTCAACTCTGTTTTTCCTTTAACTCCACGCCTGGTAGTAATTAAGATAACACCATTAGCACCACGGACACCAAATACTGCCGTAGCCGACGCATCCTTAAGTATGGAGATGGTGGCAATTTCATTTGCATCAAGCGTCCGGATATTGTCACGCGGAACCCCATCGATTAATATCAGTGGACTTCTGCCATTTGTAGTAGCAGCACCGCGCAGATACATAGTTGCGTCGTCACGTCCCGGCTGACCGCCACCAGACTGTATCGATGTCAAACCAGGCAGCCTGCCGGCAAGAGCATTGGCGACACTCGCTGATGAACTTTGTTGCAGCTCCCTTGTGCCAATGGAGGAAACGGAGCCTGTTACAGATACTTTCTTCTGCTCACCATAACCTACAACCACCACTTCGTTCAGCCCTGTTACTAACGCGCTCAAAGTAATGTTGACAGCATTTTGATCTGTTACCAGCGAGCTTCGCTGCCGGTATCCTACGTAATTAAAAACTAATACTGATCCTTTAGATGTAGTAATAGAAAACTTTCCTTCACTATCAGTTTGTGTGCCGCGTTTACCTCCCTGTACTGAAACGGAGACACCTCTTAATGGTGCTGCTTCAACGGAGTCAACTACTCTGCCGGTGATAATTAGGGGTGTCTGGGAAAAAGAAGTTAGATAAGAAGTGAGTGTCAGGAGCAATAGTAAAGTGTACTGTTTCCGTAATCGAAAAAGTAATTTCTCTCTTTTCATAATTTTCGTTTTGGCAAGTATTGGAGATGGTGTAATTTATATATAATATTCTTTTATCTGTCCTGACCTGTCCTGCACCAGGATAATTTTTAATGAACTACGAGGCCTGCGGGATGTGATTTCGGCAACCTACTGATCATCCTCCCTAATCAATCTCACCTTTATAGATCACCTCATCCCAATTTTCAATTCCAATGATTTCTTTTGCAAATTCAAAAGCTTGATCTTCTCTATCGGTTCCCATATCCCTGTAAACATTCCAAACCGGTTTTTTACCTGCGGGATCTGTTTCATCATCTGGAAAACGACGTAAGCCAATACGCAAGCCACCTTCACCTCGGTTGTCCATCCAGTTATGGTACTGGAATGCTTCTATATTTTCAAGATTTTTAATTTTTTTCCACGCATAAGCCATCCCTGCCGCCTGCTCCTGCAAACTCTTTTCGGAGTAGTCCAAGGAGTTAACGCCCTGCTCCGACAAATGAATAACACGCTTTAACTTGCCAAGGTAAAAGGTCGCGGGCTGATTTACCCAGGCATTCAGCACTTCAATATT
>JBBPYM010000124.1:0-6375 GCA_038199905.1 Chitinophagales bacterium
GAATAATTCCTCCACAAGTTTCGGGCAGTTATTATTTTTTGAAAGATGCGCCAACAACAGGTGGCTCATAAAAGCTGGCCGGTGATTTAGAAAAAGTTGCAGTGCCTGCGCATTGGATAAATGACCATTGCTGCCTGATATGCGCTTTTTAAGATAATACGGATACCTGCCGTTGTTTAACATGTCGTCGTCATAGTTGGATTCCAGGAAAGCCGCGTGGCATAGCCGGAAATACCGGATTACATGCTCACATGCATTGCCGATATCAGTGAAAATACCCACCGTTACTGTTGGTGAGGTTACAATAAAACTATGTGGGTCGCATGCGTCATGGCATTTGGGAAAGCCCGTTATTTTCATATTCCCTATCTGTACCGGCTCATGCGCCTGGAAGGAAAAAACAAGATTTTGTTCCAATCGGAGCTGGCTCTTTAAACGCGTGTGTTCGGTGATATAAACGGGTAGCTGGTATTTTCTGGCAAGAATAACGATACCGGTAATGTGGTCGGAATGTTCGTGGGACACAAATATACCTTTCACTTTGCTCATCTTTAACCCCAATCTAATCATGCGTTTTTCCGTTTCCCTACACGAGATCCCCGCATCAACTAGTATGGCCTCGTCTTCATTACCGATATAATAACAGTTTCCGTTACTGCCGGAGTTAAGGGAGGAGATAAATAAAGACATAAGGAAACTAACACAGTTTAACAGTGATTTGTTCTTCAAATATACTTCATTGCCGTTTTATTCCACCGCAGCATCAGTACGGAGTTTCACAAAACAAATCAAAACTCTATCTCAAAATATGTTCCCTAATATTCAATAAAAGAGATATTTTCATTCGCAAAATATTTGATTGCATGGATGCAAATGTTGAATTCATTCTACAGGCTGTAAATATATCAAAATCTTTTCCAGGTGTGAAGGCGCTCGATGGGGTGAGCCTTAATATCGAGAAGGGAAAAGTGCATGCTGTAATGGGAGAGAATGGCGCTGGCAAATCTACGCTGATGAAAGTGCTGATAGGTATGTGTGCACCCGATTCTGGTGACCTGTACTTCAAAAGCAAAAAAATTGTATTCAACAACGTACATGATTCTCTAAAGAATGGTTTCTCAATGATCCACCAGGAGTTATTTCCTTTTCTCCATCTCACCATAGCCCAAAACATCTTTATGGGAAATGAACCAACGACAGGGTTCATGGGCTGGATCAACCAAAAGAAAATGAACCGGGATGCGGCGCTCCTGCTCAAGCGGCTGGGATTAAATATTCCGGTCACCAGGCAAATGAAGGAATGCAGTATTGCTGAAATGCAGATGGTTGAAATTGCTAAAGCCATCTCCAACAACGCCGAGATAATCATCATGGATGAACCAACTTCGGCTATCACCGGCAGGGAAGTAGAGATCCTGTTTAAAATTATCGATGAACTGAGGAAAGATGGTATTGCCATCATTTACATCTCGCACAAAATGGATGAAATATTGCGCATTTCAGACACCATAACGGTATTGCGTGATGGAAAATTTATAATAACCACCGACCGGTCCGCCATTACCAATGACCAGTTAATCAATTTAATTGTAGGCAGGCAGCTTCAAACCGTTTTTAACAAACGGAAGATCACACCGGGCGACCCGGCGCTTTCTGTTTCCTGTCTGAGCGGTAGAGGTTTTAATAACATCAGTTTTAATCTCAGGAAGGGTGAGATAATAGGCATTGCCGGCCTGATGGGATCCGGAAGAACGGAAATTGTTAATGCCATATTTGGACTGCAAAAAATATTTTCCGGCGAAATGATTATCAAGGGCAAACGGGTGCGCATAAAGTCGCCGACGGATGCCATAAGGTCAGGCATTGGCCTTGTAAGTGAAGACAGGAAACGGTTTGGCCTGGTGCTCTCATCTTCTGTAAAACATAATATTATGCTTTCAGGGTTAAAGCAGTGCAGCAACGGCGTTTTTTTAAATAGATCAAAAGAAGAGCTTATTGTGAAGCGCCAGATCAAAACATTTGAAATTAAAACACGTTCAGGCAACCAGTTGGTTGATTTATTAAGTGGAGGAAACCAACAGAAGGTGGTGATCGCAAAGGTTTTATTAAACGATCCTGATATCGTGATTTTAGATGAGCCAACACGTGGCATTGACATAGGGGCCAAGGCGGAGATTTATAAATTAATTTTCAGGCTTGCTGAAGAAGGAAAAGCAATCATCATGATATCGTCGGAGCTGCCCGAGATCCTGGGTATGAGCGACAGGATAATGGTCATCCGGGACGGTATGGTTAAAGCGGAACTTGGTCATGCCGAAGCCACACAGGAATTGATTATGAAACATGCCATGGCCTAATAAAAAACACTTAATGAACAAATCTTCTTCAACGTACAAAAAGTCACTGGCCCAGTACCAGGTGTTTATTGCATTTGCCCTGATAACAATTGTTTTATCCATCGTTACACCCGGTTTTTTCAGTGTGCAGAATGCGGTGATCGTATTGCGACAGATTTCCATAAACGGTATCCTGGCGGTGGGTGTAACTTTCGTTATAATAGCCGGTGGTATAGATCTCTCTCTGGGTTCAGTAATCGCACTTACTGGTGTTGTGGCGGCGATGTTTGCGCACCCGGGTGAGTATGCACTGGTAGTGCCGCTTGCCCTGGCCATTATCACAGGCATTGTTATTGGTGTGATCAATGGTTTTACGATCACCAGGGGCAAGGTGGCGCCATTCATCGTTACCCTCGGAATGATGACGATCGCGCGTGGATGTGCATTGGTAGTAAGCAATGGCAGGCCGGTTTCTAATTTGTCAAAATCTTTTAATTATATCGGGGGAGGTGATTTTCTTAACATACCCGTGCCCGTTATCATCTTCGGTTTTGTTATTATACTGGCTGCTGTTACCCTTAACTATACAAAAGCGGGACGTTACATTTATGCCGTCGGCGGAAACGAAAATGCAGCGCTGGCATCGGGGATAAATGTAAAGGCTGTAAAAATGTTTGCGTACGTGATATGCAGTGCCCTTGCTGGTTTGGCCGGAATAATTTTAGCGTCGCGTATTACAACCGGGCAGCCCAATGCGGGCGTCGCTTATGAACTGGACGCGATTGCTGCTGTTGTAATAGGTGGTACCAGCCTTTCAGGGGGCGTTGGTAGTATTGCGGGTACCGTGCTGGGAGCATTGATAATTGGTGTAATTAACAACGGCCTCGACTTGCTAAACATTACTTCATATTACCAGCAGATCATAAAGGGATTGATTATCGTTGGCGCGGTGCTGATAGACAGGAAGAAGAAGTAATGGTTGATGATTAATTGATACGGTGCGCTATCTTTGAACCACAACTGTTCAATTAGATCGGTTATTAAAGAAGTAATGATGAGAACAAACAACATAATCATAGGTTGCGCGCTGCTACTATTGGTAACCGTTATAGCCGGCATACTCCCCGGTTGTAAACTGGGCACAAAAGACGCGAACAAGTCGGGGATAGTAATCGGCGTTTCTATGCTAAGCCTGCAATCTGAATTCGTGGTGAACGTTAAAGACGCCATGGAAGAAAAAGCAAAAGAAATGCACGTAGAATTATTAATAACCGACGCGCAGCGAACTGCTGAAAAACAAGTGCAACAAATTGAAACTTTCATATCCCAAAAAGTAGACGCTATCATTCTAAACCCTTGTGAGCTTGAAGCAAGTTCACCGGCAGTAGACAAGGCCAGGGCAGCAGGTATACCAATTATAAATGTAAACTCAGAAACCAAATCCGAGCCCGATGCATTTGTTGGTTCCAATGATGAAACCTCCGGAGAAATTGCCATGGAATACATTGCCAAAGCCATTAATCAAAAGGGTAATATCGTAATCATGGATGGTTACATGGGACAGGCTGCGCAAATAAAAAGAGCTGCCGGGGCAGCCAGGGTGCTGGCAAAATATCCCGCTATAAAAGTGCTTGCCGAACAAACCGCAGAATGGGATCGGGCAAAAGGCATGACACTTATGGAAAACTGGATCCAATCTTACGGTGATAAAATAAATGCTGTTTTTGCACACAATGATGAAATGGGCCTTGGTGCGTTACAGGCTCTTGAACAATCAAAACTAAAAGTTAAGATCGTCCTGGTAAGTATAGACGCCATTGCTGATGCATTACAGGCGGTTAAAGATGGAAGGCTGAACGCCACAATTTACCAGGATGCCAAAGGCCAGGGAGCCGGCGCTGTTGAAACGGCCATAAAACTGGTAAAAAAAGAACCACTGGCAGAAAAAAAAGTGTTTATCCCTTTCCAGCTCGTTACAAAAGAGAATATTGAAAATTTCATAAAAAAGTAGTTGGCATTCTTAGGCATTTATCAGCAATAAGTGATAAGCTATCAGCCTTCAGCCTTCAGCTATCAGCTAATGCTCTTGCCTCAAGATGTGCCGTAAATATGCTTTCCATCAACTGGATTTATCAAAAAGAGATTTGATTTCATAAATAATAAATGACATCTAAGTTGGAGTAAGGAACTTAAGGGGATTGCCGAAGGCTGATAGGTAATAGCTGACAGCTGACGGCTGACAGCTTATCTCACTTTGTTAACCTTTTGCTATTTAAGCAAGCAGATTTAACTATTACGGTACAATACAGTCAGTACAGTATAAATTTGTTTATTGTTGGCAATTCCTTTAAAACAATTTATACCAGGTTTACGTATCTGCTAAGGGCAGACCGGCTGATAGCTGAAGGCTATTATTAATTGTAAATTGAAGAACTTGATAAGAACATCCATATTACTATTTTTTTGTGCGCTTATTTCTGTAAAGCTCTCTGCACAGACGGAAGCAAGCGCATTAGAATTCGTTGAAAATAAGGGACAGTGGGAGAGCAGCACCCTTTTTAAAGGCACTTTGACAAATGGTGCCTTTTTCCTTCGTAAAACAGGTTTTACTGTAGTACAGCACAATCCTGATGACCTTGCCAGGCTTTCGGAAACCGTTCATGGTCATAAGGCTGGAGATGATGTTACTGCATCCGTTTCCGCAAAGGCCCGGGGAGCCAGGACTATATCGCGGGATAGCACCGATGGCGGTGTTGTTGTTTCGACAGGTGGTGAAACTGGTATGCTCAGGTCTCATTCCTACAACGTTGAATTTACAGGTGCTAGTGCGGATGTAGAAGTGGTGCCAGACAAAATGCAGGTCGATTATAGTAATTATTTCATTGGCAATGACTCCTCCAAATGGGCCGGCAACTGCGGCCATTTTCAATCGGTAACATACAAGGGGATGTACCCCGGTATTGACGTAAAGTTTTACAGCGACTACGGCAACCTGAAATACGAGTTTATCGTAAGTCCCGGCGCCGATCCCTCGCAGATAGCCATGAAATTTGAAGGGGCCGATAAGCTCAGCATTCGCAACAGCGAACTCATCATAAAGACAACGGTTGGAGAAGTAAGGGAACTCTATCCTTATACCTATCAATATGAAAACTCTGAAAAGAAAAAGATTGACTGCCGCTACCAGCTCCAGGGTAATACGGTGAAGTTTGCACTAAAAAACTACTCCCGTAAATCCACTCTTATCATTGACCCCATCCTGATATTCGCCACATTTTCCGGCAGCGCTGCAGACAACTGGGGTTATACAGCTACTTACGGTAAAGATGGTACTTTTTATGCCGGCGGTATTGTGTTCGATACTGGCTTCCCAGTTTCAGTAGGGGCGTTCCAGACCAAGTATGGCGCAAGTTCACAATCAAACAAGTTCTGGAACATGGGGATTATAAAATTCAGTTCCAACGGCAGCCAGCGTTTATATGCCACTTACGTCGGAGGCAGCAACCAGGACCAGCCACACAGTCTTTTCGCGGATACTGAGGGTAATCTTGTCATTGCAGGCCGCACCAACTCGCCGAACTACCCTGCCACTGCTTCGTTCGGACCCGGCAGCCCTGCGTCAACCAACTGGGATATCGTGGTCACTAAGTTGAATGTCACTGGCACTGCGCTGATAGGCTCGGTAAGAGTAAGAGGCAACGGTGATGACGGTTTTAATATTGCTGACAGTCATAGCGCGGGACCCCAGACCCTTATCAATAATTATGGAGATGACGCACGCAGCGAAGTTATACTCGATGCTGCCAACAATATTTACGTGGCGTCCTGTACCAAGTCAAACGATTTTTATACTACATCTACCGCCGTGCAGAAAACTTTTGGCGGCGAGCAGGATGCAGTGCTTATAAAAGTTGATCCAAATTGCAGAACTGTAGTGTACAGCACGTTCCTCGGCGGCTCCGGTTTTGATGCGGGTTTTGTGCTGGCTTTGAACCCTGCCGGGCAGGATATCTATATAGCTGGTGCTACCACAAGTACC
>JBBPYM010000125.1:0-11230 GCA_038199905.1 Chitinophagales bacterium
GAACCGAGCACATTTACAGCTTCTATGAGGCTGCCCATGTTGCCGGCAAACTGTGCTACAATAATACTGAATATGCCCCAGCCAAAAGTGTACCACCTGGATATGGAATAATCCTGCGCCTCCGTACAATCGGTTTTTACAAACTTCTTATGTATATCAACCACAGTACTGGATGCCAACGAATTCAAGGCTGCCGCTATACTTCCCCAGGAGGCAAGGAAAATAACCGCTATTAGTAGTCCCACAAGCCCCTTCGGCATGTAATCAACAACGAAACGTAAAAAAATATAATTAGTATCATTATAGTCGCCCATAACATCATCCTTTTTAAGGATATTTTTAAAATCACTGCGCAGTTTTTCAGTGGAAACATTGATGTCTTTTAATGCCGCGGCCGACTGATCTACGTCCTGTCCGGATTTATAATCACCGACATATTTCTCTACAAGTTGTTTTTTCTGGACCGAAAGCCGGGTGTACTGATCCTGGATGAGGCTTAATGAATCTTTATAGGGGGAAGCTGCCACCTTTTCTACCTGCGTTTCATTAAAAAATAAGGGTGCCTGGTTAAACTGGTAGAACGTAAACACCAATGCGCCAACAAGCAGGATAAGAAATTGCATAGGCACTTTTACAAGGCCGTTCATCAATAAACCGATCCTGCTTTCCGACACACTTTTGGCAGTAAGATAACGCCCTACCTGGCTCTGGTCGGTACCAAAATAAGACAGCGCCAGGAAAAAGCCGCCAATAATACCGCTCCAGATATTGTATCGATCGTTCCAGTTAAATCCATTGTCTGTATTGCCTGTTGTGATCACATTTAACTTGCCCAGGCGTCCGCTAACTTTCAGGGTGTCAATAAAATCTATTCCATTAGGCAGCAGGTGCACTACCATATATGCAGTGACAGCCATGCCAATAAATATGATCACAAATTGCAATTGTTGTGTATATGCTACTGCCCTGGCACCACCGCTAACCGTGTAGATGATCAATAAACCGCCCATGAAAATATTCGTCCAATAAATATTCCACCCGAATAATGAAGACAGGATGATAGAGGGGGCATAGATGCTGATACCTGTTGAAAGGCCCCGCTGTAATAAAAAAAGAAAAGCTGTAAACGTGCGCGTTTTTACATCAAACCGACTTTCAAGATATTCATACGCAGTGTAAACTTTTAATTTGTGAAAGATAGGTACAAACGTAATACACAGCACAACCATCGCAAGTGGTAGCCCGAAGTAATATTGCACAAAGCGCATTCCATCTGTATATGCCTGTCCTGGAGCTGAAAGAAAGGTGATGGCGCTGGCCTGGGTTCCCATAATACTTAATAAAATCAAATACCAGGGCATGGTGCGGTTACTTAAAAAATAGCCGTCAAGATCCTTTGTGGTCTTGCTTTTATACAAGCCATAGGCAACAATCACAATTAATGTAACGCCAAGAACGATCCAATCCAATTGACTCATGCAAAATAATTAGTAAACAAAGAAAATAGTATGATAAGCACTAAAAGGAAAAGGACCACAAAAGCATACCAAAGGCCCCAGGAGCGGAACAAAGGCACTTTTTCTTTTATCTCATCTTTCATAGAGATCATTTTCTTTTTGAAGAAAGCCCCGAAGCGAGCAAACCTAATATCACCCCAATCAGCAAGCCGAGCGGAACACGTTTTATAAATAAACCGATCACCAATCCCACTATCACAACTATCACGATAGTTATATTACGACGTTGTTCCGAAGGGTTGCTCATAATGAATAACTGTTTTTCTTATCGGTAAACCTAAACACTAATTCTGATTAATACCTATTTATATTCTTAATAATTCTTTAAGAATTAGTTCTTTATTGTCGCCTTGTTCACATTGGTTTTATTGTCACCTTTCACGCTATTCAAGGCGATTAGGTTTGCCAGCAACCTGTAAGCGCCTGGCACACCGGCTGGCAATTCACGATAAAATACGAGCCCGGTATACACGAAATTGCCTTTACCATATTTTGTGGTGATCAGGCTACCCTCATCATCGGGCTCACCCGGATCATGCATAGAGAAGATTGTTTCATAATGTTTGTCCCAATTTTGAGCATGGTAGATACTGCGTTCCTGCACCCAGTTGGAGAAATCTGACAATTCGATCTTGTTTGGAAAGGTTAATATGGGATGCTGTGGTTTTAGAATTTTCACATCGGCATTTTCGTCGGTTACCCGGTTGCGTGAGATACTAAAGGGATAAGGACCAATCTTTGCTTTAACAGGCCCTATCTGGCTGGATGTATTGTATTGAACGATAAGGTTACCTCCCTGTTCAACATAACGCATTAATTTGCCATAATTCGCATTTAAAGATTCGCGAATATTATAAGCCCTGACGCCAGCAATGATTGCATCAAATTGAGCGAGGTTGAGATTGGCAAGATTATTATCATTGAGCATTGTTACCTGGTAGCCCATTTGTACTAATGCAGCGGGCACAAAATCGCCGGCGCCCTCGATATAACCAATTTTTTTTCCGATGATTTTAAGGTTTAGTGTAACGATATTTACCGCAGGCATCTTAAAATAATTTATACCGGGAATATGATCATAATTGATAGATCGCAGTGAACTGGTGAAAGATTCATTTGCGGTTTTAACCAATCCCGTAACCGTTTGTGTTCCGTTGGTTCTCTCTTTCAGTAAAGGCCTGGCAATAAGTGTAAAATCGGTTTCACTCCCTTTTTCAAGCGTATTTCCCGCGGGAAGATGATTAACACTCCATTGATTATTGGCTGAAATAGAAAATACAGGTGCTGTAATCTCTTTAAGTGACCTTACTGAAAAATGCATGGTCTGCGGAGCCGGTGATGCCGAGATAAGCAGCGTTTTTTCAGGTCTGATCAATACCGGTGGGGTTACAACTACCGGCTCATAAAGTTCTCCTTTCACCGGGTCGGTAAACTTTTGTTTCAGCGGCCTCAGGACCTCAAAATCGCGGCCTTCAATTGTAACCAGGAACCGAGCGTTAAAAGCCGCCTTATTTTCAGGGTTGCCTATCAGCAATTGGTTATTTACATTAAATGAGCCTTTGCTCATCTGGTTTACCAGCCAGTAAGGTTGTGATACCGGCATTGTATCAGGGATAACAATATATTTTCTGAATTCTATATTTACGTTTAATGGAAGAGGCCGGTTCATCAGTGTATCAACACCAGCGAGCTGAATACTCCTGATCGTCACGCTGGCGCCGTTGCGGTTATTTAGAAAAAAAGTAACCGGGATAGAATCAGACTGAACGGCCAGGTGATCACTGGTAGTAGCTTCTATCCACAATCCACTACAGGCCTCAATCAGTTGCTGAATTTCTTTTAGCTTTTGTTGGCTCCAGTAACCTTTTTGCAGCGTTGCTACATTCTTGTAAAGCTCAACAAGAGCCTTGACAGATTTTACTGGCTCGAACAATGAAAAGTTACTGATAATGGTCTCCACCTGCTGCCGGATGCTTTCTCCTCCTTTCACCCGCTCCCATGAGGTGTTGACGCCGTCAAACAGGTCAGCTTTGGGAGCCTCGCCCTTCCAGACAGAAAAATATTCCGGTGCAGGGCCGCGCTGACGGGAGACGCCAAACCCCTGGCTTTTATGCTGGCTGCGACTCTCAGCCGAAATTTCTCCAAAACCCTTGCCTAACATAGGATTGAATTCTCCTACATCCATCTTAAATTGGTCCTCGCTGGTTGTATTGTTTCCAAGGAAACTAAATGTGTTCCAAAGTATCCGTTTTGCCTGCCATGGTTTAACATATTTCAATTGTTCAGGAAATTGAGACGGATCAGCAGCGGCGGTAAACGCTTCAACGGCAATTACTGCAGAAGCTGAGTGATGCCCATGACCGGCACGGCTATCCTGTGGAAAACGGGTAATAATAATATCCGGCTGGAACCTTCGGATCACCCAGACAGCATCTGATAGTATCTTGTTCTTGTCCCAGAAACTCAGTGCTTCCTCGGTGCTTTTAGAAAAACCAAAATCAAATGCTCTTGAAAAAAATTGTTCGGCACCATCTATTCTTCTGGCAGACAGCAATTCCTGCGTACGGATAAGTCCAAGTTCTATACCTTGTTCATTACCGATCAGGTTTTGTCCGCCATCACCGCGTGTTAGTGAAAGATAACCGGTCCGGTACAATTTGCCTTTGGCAAAATAGGCCAGCAGCCGCGTATTTTCATCATCAGGGTGAGCCGCAACATACAAAACCGAACCAAGTACATTTAGTTTTTTTAAACCCACTAAAATGTCAGAAGAGGAAAGTGCGTGTGGAGTCTGTGATCTTGCACAAATTGAAACACCAAGAGCAAGGATCAAAAGAAAAAACGAACCGGATTTTTGCATAAATAAAATTGAAATAAGGTAAAGAAAAATAGCTTTCAGCCGTCAGCTATCAGCTATCAGCCGTAGCTTCTCGAATAACGCCTCTTAAAAATAAAAGAAATAGGTGAAATAGTAAGGTTTAGAAAACATCGGGTTAACTACGGAGCCACAACGGCTGATAACTGACGGCTGACAGCTGACGGCTTCTCACCGGCCCACCATAAATACAGCATTACACAACAATAGTTTCCCGGTTTCCCAGAAATTCCTGAATATTACGTCATCCGCAAGATACACAACGCCGCCCTTTCCCATTTCCTGCACGCCAAAAACCAACCCGTCTTGGAGTTTTTCCTGCGCCTTCGTTCCAAGAAAACCACTTACATAGTTATGTTTTTTGAAGATACCTACGTTCCATCCTCGTTCTTTGATAAATTCGTACACCAAATTATCCTGTTTAAGCGTGAAATAATAATCAGGATAACCAAAAGCCAGTGGATGGGTATTATCGAGCTGTACTTTATAGATGGTGCCAGAGTTCACACTTAACAAGTCTTCCTTTGTGCGGTTGCTATACTTCTTAATGTGGTCGTAAAAGGTAGAATCTTCCTGTAATTCCTTTTTCTTGCTCGTGTCGGTTTTAATTTTCAACCCCCACTCTGCTTTTGACAAACTTTCAAGCGCTCCTTGTAAAGCAATTAATTTACCTCCCTGCCGAACCCAGGATTTCAACTGCTCATTAGTGACCTTATCATCCAGGAAACGGTAGTTAGAAGCATCCGGCATTATCAACGTATTGTATTTTCTTAGATCCGCCCCTATCATATCTGCAGCATTGATTAAGGTTATTGGGTAACCGAGTTCCTTTTCAAAGAAAAACCATAGAGACCCTGCCGCGTTTTGATCAATGCCCTCGCCTGTTAACATCGCTATCTGCGGTTGCTCGATAAGATGGACCTGGTTGCTGCCGAGGTCTCCGCCCTTATCTACAAACCCAGTTGAAACCGCGTCTATGCCCAGCCGGAAATCCTTGTTTTCGTAAGCAGCTTTGTAAATCAGATCGTAAAGCTGCTCACCAAATTTAGCATTGGATGTTTTTGCAACAACCAGTGTGCCGGCATCGTAATTTTTTCCACCCACTGTAAAAGGCTGGTCTTGATAACGTACACGAACACCTGCTTGTAATAATCTTGCCAGTACTTTTGCAGACGAAAGTGTTTTCCATGGGATCACATAAGCATAGGCGTTCTTCAGTTCTGGCTTCAGTACCGCAGAATCCTGCACAGGCTGTATCATAGTCCCCGCAAGTTCAATTCTATCACGGAAAGCATAAGCTTCAAGTCCTAGTGCATACGGCAACGCCCATGCCGTAATATCGTATGGCCTCGATGTCACTTCCGCTTGTTTGGACCTGGGTTCAAACAAGACTTTTAGCATTACTGCGTTGGGCTGGTAAGCGGTAATAAGTATATCGTCCTTTACAACCGCAACAGCTTCTTCTTTTCCATTGTTATAGTTAAAGCCTTTATAATTCCCGGCAGTGGTAGCAACCCCGTAACTGATGCCATTGTTGGTAAGGTATCTTTTTAAAACAGCTTCAAGGTCCGCATTGGTTGAACGGCGTTTGATAACATAAGTTTTATACTCTCCCGAGCCGGTGGTCACCGCGGCGTTATAGAACTTATGAAACTCTTTTACTAGTCGCGCAGCATTTTGAGAGGAGATTTCTATAGTTGAAAGTCCGGTTGTATAGTGATGGTTTACCCTGTCTACCAGGGTAAGCGTATCCCCATCACTGTTAGTAATGCCCAGGCCACTGGATCCGCCACCGCCTTGTTCAAAAGTCATTCCGATAGCACCATGATAGATAGGATATGTATCGCCATAGCCTGGATAAAAAAGGTCGTAACCGCCGCCTTTTGTAAAATACAACCACCCGTTCTCGTCAAAATATTTTGCGTTGTTCTTGCCAATCAAAACCTGGAAATCCCTTTGCCAGGTTGTTATAACCTCATGATAAGGTTGTTGCGCGGGTGCAAAATAATAGGGCGCGTTATAGCTCATTTCGTGAAAGTCAACATGAACCTGGGGCAACCATTCATTGTATTTCTGAAGTCTTTGTTGAGATTCCACCTGTGTTTGCCAGGCCCAATCTCTATTTAGATCAAAGTTGTAATGGTTGCTCCTTCCGCCCGGCCATGGCTCACGATGTTCCCTCGCCTGAGGATCAGGGTTGAATTGAGCACCAACCACTGTATTAAACCAGTTCACATAACGGTCACGCCCATCCGGGTTCATGCAAGGGTCAATAATCACTATTGTATTTTTAAGCCATTCCCTGGATCTTGCATTTGATGGGTCGACCAAAGAGAACAAGGTGAGCATAGAAGCTTCAGAAGACGATGCTTCATTACCATGCACATTGTAACTCAGCCATACGATGGCCGGGGTGTTTTCAGTGGCTGCCATTCTATCCAATGCAAGATTTGCCAGCCGGATATTATTTTTTCTTATGCCTTCCAGGTTACTACTATTCTCCGCGCTTCCTACGTAACACATCATCAACGGCCTTCCTTCATTAGTAACACCATATTGTTCAATTTTTACCATCGACGGCAGTTGCAGAGCGATATAATTAAAGTAACTAACAAGTTTCCAATGCGGGGTAAACCTTGTCCCAATTTTATAACCCAGGAATTGATCGGGCGACTGCACCTGTGAAAACAATCCAATCCGGGAGATAATTAACAAGAACAGTAACATCAACAATTTTCTCATACCGTAAATATAGTATTTGTAAGAATACCTGAATTGCCAACGGACTCAGCCTGCGGGCACGACAAATGAACCATAGTTATTTGTAAACAAAAAAGCTACCGCGGTATGCGATAGCTTTCTTAAAAATTGGACTATATTATTTCCTTGTGTCCAGGTTAAATTTCAAGCGCGCAAAGTAATAAGCGCCATTAAAGCCCATCTGCTGCACGCGACGGCTGTAAACAAAACGGCCCGTGCTCATGTTCCCGCTATGGTCATGCATATCCTGGTAAACATTAAAGAGGTTGTTTGATCCTACAGTTAATGAAAGTTGTTTTACAATCTGGTAGGAAATTGACAAATCAGTAACTGTTTTTGGTGAGAATTCCTGGTCAAGGGTTTCAGCTTTTCCAGTAAACGCGTTCACAGGGAACCCTGCCGGGTTATCAGGATTGATACTTGGATCCAGGTAGATAACTTTTCCAAAATTTACAAAACGCAGCATGGCGCTGAGCTTGCTGTACTTGTAATTAAACGTCAGGCTGATCTTACTCTTTGGATTTGCAACTTCAATACGACTCTGGTCTTCCCTGTTAAAATAGCTACCCAACTGACCACTGTTCACCAACAGGTTAGAAGCATGGATGATAGGTTTACCATTAGCTTCTTTTTTTACACTGTTGTCAATGTAAGTCATTGCCAGCGAGGTTCTCAGCGAATGTTTGCCGGCAAAAACATTGTTGTAAGAAAATACTGCTTCAATTCCTCTTGCACGTGTGTCTACTGCGTTGGTAAAGAAGTTCGCGGTAGTAGCATTGGCAGCGGCCAATTGCGCTTTCAGCGTACTGTCTGTACCTCCGGTAAAATTGTTAGTCAGTACAATCCTGTTGTCAATATCTATCTGGTAGGCATCAACAGTAATTTCGAAACCGCTGAACGGGCGTGCCGTTAATCCAACAGAATAATTCTGGCTGGTCTCTTCCTTCAATTTTGGAATACCGAGTATTTCAGCTGGTCTGCTGTCATTTGTAAAAGTACCTGACTGCACCGGAACAAGGTTGCCTCCCTGCGAAACAAACAAAGTATTGATCTTGGCATAAAAACGCTGTTGCATAGACGGCGCCCTGAATCCTGAACTAACAGAAGCTCTCAGGTTAAAAGCCTCGCTGAATTTGTAGCGTGCCGAGAATTTATAATTTAAGGTAGAACCGAAGTCACTATAGTTTTCAAAACGTAAGGCGCCGGTTAGCAGGAAGTTTTTTGTAAAATCCTGCTCCAGGTCGATATAAACGGCTTTCGAGTTCCTTGTTTTATCATCACCAATGGCATTTAAAAAACCAGAGAACACCTGCGCTCCGGCTCCTGCTCTTGACGCCACATCAAAATTTTTGTAAGAAGCTTCTTCACCGCTTTTCATACCAAAGGCATCGACGCGGAATTCCGCACCTGCAGCAACGTTCAATCCACCCAGAACATCATATTGCTTGCTGAGATCCGCATTCACAGTGTTCTGCCAGAACTTCAGTCCACCTGCGTCGAATTCCGTCTGGGCATTGCCGGCAACAAAAAACTGTGAGTAGTTTGCTGAATTAGCAACACCGAAATCAAATTTATTGATGCCAAAAGCATTACTGATATCAAAGTTCCATTCGCTGATTTTTGTGCGGAAACCTACTGCCGTAGAAAAATCAATGATGTCTGATTGTATTTCGGGCAAAAAGCCGTTGGGATACAATGCAAATACATTGGAAGCATATTTTGCCGCATTTCCCGGAATACCACTTGGGTAACGGAACACACCCGTTGCTTCGCCATTCTTTTTGCTATAACCGCCGAAAGCATACACTTCGCCAGACCTACCGACGGGGTATCCAAAATTGTAAAACACGGCACCGCTCGTCATATCGGAGTTTCCAACACGCATGTCAAAACTGTTACGATTCAAGCCCCGGGCCGCCATAATTGAATCATCCCTGTTAACACCATTAACATTGGGATAAACAGCTCCTGTGTAGGTGCCCGTTCTGTTTGTACCTGCTTTTTTAATATACTCACCTGTAAGATTGAGGTAGCCCTTGCCGATATTAAAACCATAACCAAGTGAAGATTGGAAAGTTTGGCCATCAGTAACTTTCACATCAGGATCATCAGACTTGTTAGCCAGTTTGTACAAAGCAAAGTTCTTTGGATAACTGGTGGCATATCCTCCATAACTAACACTTGCCTCAAGAATGCCGGTATTTTTCTTTAAAACGATATTGATAACACCGGCAATGGCGTCAGAGCCGTATTGAGCAGCAGCGCCATCTCGTAAAATTTCAATTCTCTCAATCGATGTAGCGGGGATAGCGCTCATGTCAGTACCTACCTGTCCACGGTTAACGGTACCGTTTACGTTTACAAGAGCCGACTGGTGACGCCGTTTCCCGTTAATCAAAACCAGCACCTGGTCTGTTCCAAGCCCTCTCAACTGCGCCGGGTCAACATGGTCCGTACCATCAGAAATGGTTTGTTTGGAAGACTGGAAAGAAGGAGCGATCATTGTCAGTATTTGATTTAGATCCACCTGGCCAATCTCATTTATGACCTGCGCAATAGGAATCACATCTACCGGCACGGGGGTCTCTACCCTCGTCCTGGATGCGTTCCTCGTTCCGATCACGGTAATATCCGTAAGATCACCAGCAGTTTTTAAGTCGAAATCCTGCTGCATGGTGCCCTCCGCTGTAACAGTAACTTCAACGCGCTGCGTCGTATAACCAGCAAAAGACACAATCATTAAATGTTTTCCGGTGGAGACGGTTAAAGTGTAACCCCCACTGTTATCTGCGGTGGTGGCGTTCTTTACCCCCTGCACCTGCACGGAAGCACCGGGAAGTGCCTGGCCAGCAGCGTCCTTTACAGTGCCTTTGATTGTACCCGACTGCGCAAAAGATACATGCGCCAGCATCATTAAAAGCACAACCATCAAACCGTTCATTCGAATTTTGGGTAAACATTGCTTCATATATCCTCAGTTTAATTTTAAATGTTTGATCATACGGCGGACTGGATCGGGACGTCCTGCAATGTTAGAATTATATTTTTATCATATTACCAAAACCACTGTAAATAGCACGTACTTTCTTAATTTTAGAAAAATACAGTGAAAAGAGTATGAAAAAAATGTTTTGTTTGTGCCTGATAGGAGTTATTCTGTGTAAAGATTGCTTTAGCCAACGTAAAGCTGCTTTTAAGTCCGAAATAAATGCTTTCTCTTATACTATACAAAAGAATGTGCAGTGCAAAAATGGCGCTGTTGTGTCCGCGCATGTCCTGGCCAGCAAAGCAGGTCTTCTGATCCTTAAGCAGGGCGGCAACGCCGTGGATGCGGCAATTGCCACCCAACTCGCACTGGCTGTGGTCTATCCTGGCGCAGGGAATCTTGGCGGCGGAGGGTTTTTTGTCGGCCATCTAAAAAATGGCAGTAATATAACGATCGATTATCGGGAAAAAGCGCCAGGCAGCGCTACACGGGACATGTACCTTGACAGTAGCGGCAACGCCCAGACAAGCCTCAGCCAGGACGGCCACCTTGCCGCTGGCGTGCCAGGAACCGTGGCAGGACTGTTCGCTTCCGCAAAATATGGCAAACTTCCCTTTGAAAAATTAATCCTTCCCGCCATTCAATTGGCCGACAAGGGCTTCGTAATAACAAAATCTGAAGCTGCCAACCTGAACAACACACAAATGTTGTTCAAAAAACACAACACGGTAATGCCTGTTTTTGTGAAAGATAATGCCTGGAAAGCAGGTGATACGCTGCTTCAGAAAGACCTCGCCAAAACTTTAATGAGAATCCGCGACGGTGGCCAAAAGGGCTTTTATGAAGGTGAAACCGCCAGGCTGATCGTTGAAGAAATGAAAAGGGGCAACGGTATCATAAGTCTGGAAGACCTGAAAGACTACCAGGCGGCTACCCGAGATGCAGTAGTCTTTCCTTACCGGGAGTATAGCATCGTAACAATGCCCCTTCCAAGTAGCGGGGGTGTTTTATTACCCATGATGTTGAAGATGGCAGCAACCTTGCCTCTGAAATCTTACGGCTTTCATTCAGTTCAGGCAATTCATTTAATGA
>JBBPYM010000126.1:0-16273 GCA_038199905.1 Chitinophagales bacterium
ACCGACACTTATAAATGCATATACACTTATCATTCCGTTTGCAAACATACCTATCAGCAATGCAATTATGCCCATTGAAGATTGAATAAGAAGTTGCCTGGCAGGATTGCCTTTACTTAAAACGGCTGATATAATTATGGCAATGATGATAAACGCGTAAACATAAAAAGGGGTAAGGTCGTGGTTGGCAATTTTATTGATGATAAGAAATACTCCAAAAGCAAGGTAAGGCATCAGGAAGTTGAGGATCTGTTTGGTTCCTTTTGAGATGTCAAAGGCTCCCGTGGAAGCAGTCCAGCGGCCAATCATAAGGCTGGCCCAATACAAGGAAACATAAGGAGCAATACTTTCTGTAGGCGTGTTCAGTTTTTCTTTCATGAAACTCGGCAGATTACTGGCAGTAGCAACTTCTACTCCTACATACACAAAAATTGCGATCATGCCAAGAAGAAGCTGTGTATATCCCAGGGCGCTGGTTTTGGTATTTACAGTTTGCAAATTAGATAAATCAGTAGGAGAGGCGATAGCAACAACATCTGGTTCGGCCTCAATTTTATTTGGAAGAGAAGAAAATTTAAAGATGATGGCAACAATTATAAAAAGAACGCCTAATATAAGATAAGGTGTTTTTACAGCTTCGATACTTGCCACGTTTGGTTTTGCGCCGACAGCAACAGAGCCAAAAATGGCAATGCTAACCAGGATAGGCCCGATGGTGGTACCAAAGTTATTAACCCCACCTGCAAGGCTTAAACGCTGTGCGCCTTTTTTGGGATCACCCATTACAATAGCCAATGGGTTAGCGGCTGTTTGTTGCAGTGAGAAGCCCAAACCTACTATAAAGAGACCCGTAAGCATTAAAGGATAAGAGGCCGTTTCTGCAGCAGGATAAAATAGCAAAGTTCCTAATGCTGAAATTACAAGGCCCAGGGCGATTCCATTCTTGTAACCTATGCGATTAAGGATATCCCCTCCACTGGCTTTCGAAACAAAATAATAAATAATGGAGCCAACTGTGTAGGCAATGTAAAATGCAAAAGTGATCATCTGTGATTGCCAATGCAACAAGTTCAGTTTTTCCTGGAACACGGGGATTAGTATATCATTACTTGCTGCAACAAATCCCCAGAAAAAAAATACGCTGATCAGAACGCTAAATTGGGACCAATTTGTTTTTATATTCATAAGCAATCACCGATTTACAATCAGGGTTGAAAGTAACAAGTTTTTACTAAGCTAAAAATTTTTTCCTTGTACAGCAACAACTAATCGAAAACCTTCCTAAATTGTTGGAACTATTAGCTTAAACCAACCACCACAATTAAATGGAAATAATACACGTATCAGCTGAATGTTATCCGGTGGCAAAAGCGGGCGGCTTAGGAGATGTAGTTGGGGCGCTTCCACAATATCAGAATAAGCTGGGGCATATTGCCAAAGTGGTGATGCCTATGTACCGAACAAAGTTTCTGTATGATAATCAATGGGAAGTAACACACAAGGGAGCTGCAACCCTTGGCAACTCGTGGTTTGATTACACGATCATCAAAGAAAAAACCAATAAGCTTGGTTTCGATCTTTACCTGGTAGATATCAATGGGCTGCTCGACCGTGAGAAAATTTATTCCTATGATGATGATACGGAACGTTTTACTTCGTTCCAGATTGCAGTTGTAGACTGGATAGCATCGTGGAAACATCTTCCTGATGTTATCAATGTGCACGATTACCATACTGCTTTCATACCTTTCATGCTGAAGTATTGTTACCAATACCAGCACCTGGCAAGCATTCCAACTGTGCTTACCATCCACAATGCACAATACCAGGGATGGATGAGCTGGGATAAATCGCATTATATACCGCATTGGGATGGCTGGAGATGGGGTATGCTAGACTGGAAAGATAACATTAACCCTTTAGCATGCGGTATAAAATGCGCATCAAAAGTTACTACGGTAAGTGAAAGTTACCTGGAAGAGTTGCGTTATATGAGCAACGGGCTGGAACCGCTGTTTGAATATGAAAGAGGCAAGTGTGTAGGCATTCTGAATGGAATTGATACAAATGTTTGGGATCCTGAAACTGATACATACCTCGATAATCATTTCTCCACAGAAAATGTAGACGAGATTAAAAAAGTCAATAAGCAATTATTGTGTGATACTTTTCACCTGGATGTAAACAAACCATTGATCATATTTATCGGCAGGCTGGTAGGTGAAAAAGCTGCTGACTTGCTTCCACAGGTCATAGGAGATTCTATCCATCATATGGAAGGAAGAATGAATTTCCTGGTATTAGGCAGTGGTGAATTCTGGGTAGAACGCCAACTGGAAAGCATGCGTGGTTATCTAATGGGCTTCTTTAATGCCCAGATCGGGTATAATGAAAAACTCAGTCACCTGATGTATGCCGGTGCTGACTTTTTGTTGATGCCAAGTCGTGTAGAACCCTGTGGGCTAAACCAAATGTATTCCATGCGATACGGAACGGTGCCCATTGTGAGAAGAACAGGCGGCCTTAAGGACACGGTGGTTGACTATGAAGATACCGATGGGTATGGTGTTTGCTTTACACAGGCATCTGTCGGAGATATTACACACGCGATCTATCGTTCGTTACTATTATATGACGACAAGACCAAAATGGAAGCTGTTCGTAAGCAGATTATGGAACTGGATTTCAGTTGGGACAGGAGCGCGCAACAATACATTGACGTTTACACCAGTGTTTTACCTGCAGGTAAAAAAACCGTGGAAAGGCAACCGGCAACTAAGGACTTTGCGGTTAGCAGAAAAGTGGAGTGATTTTTTTAAGTTTGCATTAAAACCACAGAAATCTTTTTGAATACCGTTAGACTGGAATTATCAATACAAATCGAAGCGATAGCATGACAGTTAGTAATTACTGTTGTACACTACGCTTTATAAAATTTAATACTTATGCCAAATTCAACGCTTGCAGTGATATTGGGAGGAGGGGCCGGAACCAGGTTGTTCCCGCTCACCGCCAGTCGCAGTAAACCCGCAGTGCCTATAGCAGGCAAATACCGACTGGTAGATATACCGATATCGAACTGTATCAATTCAGGTATCAATAGGATGTTCGTTCTAACGCAGTATAATTCTGCATCTCTCAACAGGCACATCAAGAACACCTATCATTTCAGCGCTTTCAGCTCAGCATTTGTAGATATACTTGCAGCGGAGCAAACACCAGATAACCCAACTTGGTACCAGGGAACTGCCGATGCCGTGCGGCAAAGCCTGAGACATATCGGCCCATTCGACAGTGAGTATATCCTTATTCTTTCAGGGGATCAGTTATACCAGATGGATTTCCAGGAAATGCTGGATAATCATAAAGCACTTGGTGCCGACATCACTGTCGCAACCATCCCTGTTGATGATCGTGACGCGCCTGATTTTGGCATCATGAAGAAAGATGACGAAGGTTATATCACAGCTTTTATTGAAAAACCCAAGACAGACCGTGAAAACTGGGTTTCTGATACGGGCCCGGAAATGCAAAGTAAAGGCCGCGTTTACCTGGCTTCAATGGGTATCTATATATTTACCCGTAAACTTCTTTTTGATTTATTAGAAAATGAAAAGCCAGATGCCACTGATTTCGGGAAGGAAATACTACCGGAATCTATTGGTAAACATAAAGTGGTGAGCTACCAGTATAATGGTTACTGGACCGACATCGGGAATATCCATTCTTTTTTTGAAGCTAACCTCGGCCTAACTGCCGAGATTCCGGAATTTAACCTGTTTGATAACAGCAAATCTATCTACACCCGTGCACGTATGTTGCCGCCAGCCAAAATAAGCGGCACTACGCTGGAAAAAACAATCATTGCAGAAGGCTGTATTATTAACGCCTCCCGTGTAGAAAACAGTGTTGTAGGAATACGCTCACGCATTGGTTACGGAACAACGATAGTGAGCAGTTATATTATGGGCAATGACTATTTTGAGACCATCGCTGAAATAGCCAGTGCGTTAGAAAAAGGAATCCCGAATCTTGGCATAGGCCATAGATGTTATATAAAGAACGCCATTGTTGATAAAAACTGCCGCATTGGTGATGATGTGCGCATCAATGGCGGGTCTCACATGGAAAGTACCGATCATGAACTATATACTATAAAAGACGGCATAGTGGTGGTGAAAAAAGGAGCAGTGATACCTAATGGTTATGTAATCTGATTTTGATTTCAGCCTGTGAAGTTTTGTACACTTCACAGGTTTTTTCTTTTGCTTCCAACCGAAAGGTTAACCGTTTCCAATGGCTGTTCCCTCAATTTCGTCTTCATCTGTGGCTACCAGCCTGACCCCTAAGCCCAGGTTAGCAATATGGCAGATTTTTACAATGAGTTTCGGGTTCCTCGGTATACAGTTTGGGTTTGCTTTGCAAAACGGAAATACAAGCAGAATTCTGCGTTCATTCGGTGCCGATGTGGACCAGTTACCTATGTTCTGGATAGTGGCGCCGTTGGTAGGTATGATCGTGCAACCCATCATTGGTCATTACAGCGATAAAACATGGAACAGGTTTGGCCGTCGGAAGCCATACTTTCTTGCCGGAGCTTTGTTATCATCCACTGCCTTGATCTTTCTCCCTAATTCGGGTTCACTGGCCGGCATAATTCCAGCGTTGTGGATTGGGGCAGGAATGGTGATGGTAATGGATGCTTCTTTTAATGTTGCTATGGAACCGTTTCGTGCATTGGTGGCCGACAACCTGCCTGATAGACAACGAACATTGGGTTTCAGCATACAAACATTTCTTATTGGGTTAGGTGCAGTAATGGGCTCCTATCTTCCAGAGTTTTTGGCTGATCAGGGTTTTAGTCTTGCCGCTGGTGTGGACGGAGTGGCCGACAACATTAAATATTCTTTCTATATCGGCGCAGCAGTTTTTGTAGTGGCTATCCTGGTAACCGTATTCTTTTCAAAAGAGTATGGGCCCGCTGAATATGAAAAATATCATGGCAGTTTAGAGAAACCAACAACACAAAAATCAGGCATAGCAGAGATACTTACAGATTTCCAAAATATGCCCGGGACCATGAAACAATTGGGACTTGTGCAGTTTTTTAGCTGGTTTGCCCTTTTCAGTATGTGGGTGTTTACTACTGACGCAGTGGCTACACATGTTTACGGATTAACAGGCGATTATACAAAATCCATCGCATACAATGAAGCGGGCAATAAAGTGAGTTCTTCTTTTGGCGTTTATAATTTTGTTGCAATGATTTATGCGCTGTTTCTTCCTTTCATCGCAAGGAAGATAGGACGGAAAGCGACTCATGCCTTTTCTCTTGTTGCAGGTGGCTTAGGATTATTATCCATTTATTTTATTAAGGATCCAGCCATGTTAAATTATTCTATGGTAGGGGTTGGTCTCGCCTGGGCAAGTATTTTATCAATGCCTTATGTCATTGTTTCCGGCTCGATTCCGGCTGGTAAGCTCGGTATTTATATGGGTATTTTCAATTTCTTTATTACGCTGCCACAAATTGTTAATGGTGTATTTGGTGGGGCTATGGTAAAATATCTGTATGGTAACCGACCAATTTATGCGATTGTACTGGCAGGAGTTTTTATGCTTTGTGCAGCGGCAAGTGTGTTGTTTGTTAATGATGAAGGTGCACTAAAAATCAAAGAGGAAAAATTGGTGGGTAATGTTTAACAATGGTTCATCTTCTCGCTGCGAAAGCTTTTTTAACCGCAAAGAAATTGCCGGAGAAGAAAGCAGAGAAACGCAGAGGTGTTAAGGCTGATAGCTGAAAGTTGACGGCTGATAGCTGTCACAACATCATCTGCCATTGCCTTCTCACTCCGTCAGGCCCCCAGCCCTTAAGGATCTCAGTTAGTTTGGACCGGAAGTCGTTGCCTGCATATTTCTTTCCTTTTTTGGGTGCTGCCAGGTCATTTGCGCTTACATCAACCAGTTGTAGTTTTGTAGCGTACCAGGTAGTATGCATTCTTGGGATAGCGATACCCAGGATCATCCCAGGCAGACCGGCAAAAGATTCCGGGCCACCGGTTGCGAGTATCTCGTCGGTATAAAAGGCGATGACAATAATGGAGTCCATTACTTTCCCCACAGCCTTACGACAATCAAATCCCGCTATCTTGCGAATTTCAGTGCTGATCTTCCAGTCAATCTTTCTCACGGTGTCTGAGATAAGGTAAGTGTCACCGTAAATGCTCTTCTGGGTGATAGACATATTACTATCGAGGTCAGTAGAGATGATATTATCAGCATCAAAAATCCCCCAGTATTTATTCTGCCTTTGTTCAGGCTCACGCCCCGGTTTATAGACAGAATGACTTTTATCAAAGTCGAGATCAAAATAGTAGGTTACAAATTTCGGCAGGTTTTTTTTCATCATGGCATCCCATGGATTGTTTTCATCCATGAAAGCATGCTGGTTGGTTTTGCGCTCGTATTCAATTTTTCCCTTTGAGATAAATTGTGGAACGCCACCTGTCTGTGCGAACGAACAAGTAGTAAAGCTGACCAACAGTACGAGCATTATCAATTTGAGATTCATATAATTTGTTTACGTGGTGGTTATTGTTGTTGAGGTACGCCGCTTTTATTGAAGTTCCAGATGATAGATAACATAAAATATCTTCTGAATGTATCATAGGTTCTTTCTGAAATAAAATTACTGTTTACATTTCTTTGGAAGCCGATGTTTTGGTCAAGGATATCAAATGCTGCCAGGCGAAGGATTGCAGCATCTTTTTTTAGAAATTTCTTATCGAGCCGTGCGTTCCACTTCGTTACATTGGTGTTTTTATCAAAAGCATCTGTTTTTTGCCGCAGGCTGAATGTACAATCTGTAACAAATTCAAGTTTTAACGGCAAGAAGACACTGGCATATACGAAATGTTCCTGGGTAAAGTACTGTGTAGGCTCATCCGGGCGTATGGAGGAAACAGATTTTGTAAAGTTGACCTGGGGCCGATAGGTAAAATCGTATTTTTTGTCTTTGGCAACAACAAAACGTGGGCCTATACCAGCATTAAATGATTTATTAATATTTTTTAACGAGTTGATAAAGCCAGCATTCCTGTTGCTGCTCATGTTGGCATCCATTGATATCATCAGGTTTGGTTTCTTCATTTTCTTTGAATATCCCCCATAGAATCCAAGGGAGCGATTACCCTGAACGTTTACAGGTTGTGAGATCCTTCTGCCAAGCTGGTCAACGAAATTGATGGTGCTGAAATCATTGTTTACGGTACTGAAGTTAAAGCTGGTGTATAAGCCCCGCTGCGATAACAATTTATAACTATTGTAGGAAAGGTTGAACTGCTGGCGGAAGGACTGCTTTAAATCAGGATTACCTATGCGTTGATTTAACAGGTCACTGTTGTCTTTAATCGGTTGTATCTGGTCGATAGAAGGTGCCCTCGTGTAACCATTATAATTAAAATATATGTTGGCGCCGTTGGGCAGTGTGAGATTAACATTAGCGCGTGGAAAGAAGTTGATAAAGTTATAGGCAACAGAGGAGTCTGCCTTAATATCTTTCCTCATGAAATCTGCTCTTGAGATATTGCCTCCGAATGAAAAGTTGATCTTTTTGGGTTTCGCATAACGATAGTTCAGCCCAGCAGAGTTGGTAAGTACATTCAGACTATAATTATTACTAAGTGAATCAATTACAGTTTCATACTTGGCGCCGCCGGAGCCTTTTTCAAGTGTTGTAATACCGGAACGGCCAAGTGAATTGTTGAGACTGTAGTTAAATTCCAGGATGGCCCGTTTCGATAATGGTTCGGTATACACGGCTCTGCCGCTGAAAGTTGACCTGATGTTACTATTTAATTTTGCCTGGTCCGTTGTTTCTGATTGCTTTACCATACCCGCTTCATCAAAGTATTTATATTCCGCGTTCAGGTAACCATCAGACTCGGTTTCAGTATAATTCTGGCTGAGGTTCAGGGAAATGGTGCGCCCTATCTTCTTTAGCTTTTTCCTGTAAACCAATGAGCTATTGATACTTTTATTGTCCGCTTCAGAGGAAGTTTTCCTGTTACTGGTATTTACAAATTTGCCGAATTCATCCAACGATTCTGAGTAGGAATTATTCATGTTAACAGACTTGCCGGTGTATGCCTGCGCGGTAAGTTTTAGGCTGGAGCTGGAGTCTATCTGGTATTCATAGGTGCCGTTTAATGAGTTGCGAATCCTGCTGCTATAACTGTTGCCGTTGTCGTTGATGTAATACAATGTATCTGGGAGAATATACTTGCTTTGCGTGAGTCCACGAGCTTGTGTATTTAATTTCCTGTACTGGTAGCCGGTATTAAGACTTACCTTGTCATTGTCCCATTTGTTGGAATAAAGTGCCCCGGCATTCCAACTTTTTGGTAGGCCCTCCCCATAAAAACTGCTGCCACCAAAATCATCACCTCCACCGCTAGAAAAGTACATTGTGCCACCTCCGTCATCATACATTTCCATGCCTGATGAGCCGCCGTAACTATTACTTTCCTGCCAGTTTAGACCGGTTTTACCCGTATTTGACATTATACCGAAGCCGGAGAGTTTGCGCTTTCCCTTAAAGGCGTTCAGCATTACGCTGTTGTTCCAGAATTGGTGCGCATCCGTACCTGCTTCCACTTTTCCGAAATAACCTTTTTTCCTGTTCTCTTTTAATTTAAGATCGATCGTTTTATTTTTAACGCCATCATCAACACCGGTGAATGTCGCCTGGTCACTTTTTTTGTCGTACACCTGCACTTTATCGATGGCATCTGACAGCATGTTTTGGGTAACAATGGTTGGGTCGTCACTAAAAAATTCTTCGCCATCAACCAACACTTTTTGAACCGCTTCACCCTGTGCGGTAATTTTACCGTTCCTGTCTACTTGTATCCCTGGCAATTTTTTCAGGAGGTCTTCCACCGTTGAACCAGCTTTTAAATAGAAGCTATCCGCTTTGTATTCCGTGGTGTCGCCTTTTATCCTGATGGGACTTGCATTGGACACAACATATTCCTGCAGTAGCTGGCTTTTTTGAGTCATAAAAATTTTGCCAAGGTCCACAGGTGAAGTTGCTGTTATCTCCACTTCATCTACGTAGTCGCCATATGCAGGGTGCGAAATTAGAATAATTGACTTTCCAACGGGTATTTTTTTCAGTGTAAAGTTTCCGGCTTTGTCACTACGTGCAAACCCTACTAATACAGAATCGGCTTTCCGTAAGATGGAGATTACTGTATTTGTAAGTGTTTTCTTTTCACTTGTATCTACCACAGAACCTGTGATGGTTTTGTTTTGGGTATATGCACGAACAGTGAAGCAGCTACAGATAAGTAGAAGAAGGGTTATTTTTCGCATTGGGGAAGTTGGCTAAGGGATTTATAATCTCGAATTTTTTCTTTAACAGCAATTAACTTTGGTTAACCAAATATTAACTAAAAAGAGATAACTTAGAATAAGTGTAGTCTTAATATTACGTTAAAGAGAAATTTTCGAAAATCTAATACATTGCAGCTATGACGCATTCAGAACAGAAATCCACAAGTAAGGAAAAAAAAAAAGAAAAAGAATAAGGAAATAAAAAACAACACCGAAACTTCAAAAAAGAAAAAAGCTGTTATTATGGAACGTTATGAAAAAAATAATTTTGTTGATACTGCTAAGCTTGTTTGGAATTACTCCTTATTAACTGATGAAGATGTCACCAATTTCCAGCAGGGAACCAATTACAGGTTATATGAAAAATTCGGTTCGCATTCAATACAGGTAAATGATGTTTGGGGGATGTATTTTGCGGTCTGGGCGCCAAATGCTACGGCTTTATCGGTAAAAGGAAATTTTAATGACTGGAAAAATTTAGAGTACCAGCTCTTTCCCCGGTGGGATAAAAGCGGAATATGGGAGGGCTTTATTCCCGGCTTTAATTTGGGTGAAGTTTATAAATATCATATAGTTGGGTTTGAGGGGGTTGAAACTGATAAGGGAGATCCTTTTGCGAATTTCTGGGAGCTGAAACCAAAGACAGCATCTATCACCTGGGACTTACATTACAAATGGAAGGATGATAGCTGGATGAAAAAAAGGAAAGCGAAAAATGCGCTTGATGCCCCATGGAGTGTGTATGAGGTGCATCTTGCAAGCTGGATGCGGCCAGACAGGGGTGATGAAGATTCGTATAATACGTACGAACAGATCACTGAAAGACTGGTTCCCTATGTAAAAGAGATGGGATTTACCCATGTTGAATTTATGCCCGTGATGGAACATCCTTTTGATGGAAGCTGGGGTTACCAGGGTGCCGGATTTTTTGCACCAACCTCACGGTTTGGCTCACCCCAGGATTTTATGATGATGACAGATGCTTTTCACAAAGAGGGGATCGGAGTAATACTTGACTGGGTTCCTTCACATTTTCCTTATGATGCGCACGGCCTTTTTATGTTTGATGGCACACATACCTATGAATACGCGGATATGCGTAAGGGTTATCATCCCGACTGGAGTTCGTATATCTTTAATTATAAAAGAGGTGAGGTAAAATCTTTCTTAATCAGTTGCGCGAGATTTTGGTTTGATAAATTTCATGTTGATGGGTTAAGAGTAGATGCAGTATCCAGCATGCTGAAACTGAACTATTCCAGAAAGGAAGGGGAGTGGGAGCCTAATGAATTTGGCGGAGATGGCAACGTAGAAGCAATTGCTTTTATAAAGGACCTTAATGAAACCATTTACAGGGATTTTCCGGATGTTCAAACCATTGCTGAAGAAGCTACTGACTGGCCTGGTGTGTCAAGTCCAACTGTTACCGGTGGCCTTGGTTTCGGCATGAAATGGATGATGGGTTGGATGCACGATACTTTGAAGTATTTTAAAACCGATCCCTTGTTTCGCCCTGGCCGGCAGGATTCGTTTGCCTTTAGCATGGTTTATTTTAATGATGAAAATTTCATGTTGCCGCTCAGTCATGATGAAGTTGTTCATGGTAAATCACCGATGCTCTACAAAATGCCGGGTGACGACTGGCAGAAGTTTGCCAACCTCCGCGTGTTATATACTTACATGTTTACGCATCCGGGTGCCAAATTACTGTTTATGGGAAATGAGTTTGGCTCCACATCTGAATGGAACTATAAGAGTGAACTGCCCTGGGAGTTGCTGCACTATGACTCCCACAAGATGCTGAGAGAATGTGTAAAGGATGTGTGCCATCTTTACAAGAATGAGCCTGCGCTGTATGAAAAACAATTCTCGCCAGAAGGGTTTGAATGGCACGATCTTGATCATCGCAACGAGTGTGTGATCGTTTACCGCCGGAAGGGTGGGAAACCCAAAGACGACCTGCTTATTATCCTAAACATGACCCCGGTTGTGCGGATGAACTGGAAGATACAGGTAAAGGGAAAGTCATCCTGGAAAGAGATTTTCAACAGCGATGACAAAAAGTACTGGGGAACAGGTGACGTATATAACCCGGATATCGCAATAACAATGCTTGATAAGAAGGAAAAGTTTGTTGAAGTAAATGTGCATCTGCCCGCGCTGAGTGCTGTGGTGCTGAAGTAGCTGGCGCTAATGGCTATCAGCCGTCAGCTATCAGCTATCAGCCAATACAACTGCACTAGAAACCCGTGAAAAGAATACGCTCTTATTCTCTCTCACGGGTTTTTGTTTGTTTGTATGCGGCATAAAGCTGATAGCTTTCTCATTGGGGACCATATAATGTTTATAACCCGGATATCGCAATCACAATGTTTGATAAGAAGGAAAAGTTTGTTTAAACAAATGTGCATCTGCCTGCGCTGAGTGCTGTGGTGTTGACGTAGCTGGCGCTAATGGCTATCAGCCGTCAGCTATCAGCCAATACAATTGCATTAGAAACCCGTGAAAAGAATATGCTCTTATTCTTTCTCACGGGTTTTTGTTTGTTTGTATGCGGCATAAAGCTGATAGCTGACGGCTGACGGCTTCCTCACATCTTCTCCGGTACCCGTATCCCAAGCAGGCTCATCGCGGAGGATATAATGTTTGCCGTCATTTGGGCGATGCGCAGGCGAAGATCTTTTTTCGGTTCATCTTCGGCTTTTAATATTGAATGTGCATCGTAGAAAGAGTTAAATTTCCTGGCGACTTCATATATGTATACCGCTAAAAGCGAAGGGTTCATTTCTTTGCAAGCATCCCCGATCCTGTCGGGATATTCTTCCAGCATCAGGACCAACTCTTTTTCAAGCGGAAAAAGTTTTTCCTGTTTAAAAGGAACGCTGGCTGGTTTACCAGTACGCAATATAGATTTTATCCTTGCGTGCGTGTATTGGATAGCGGTAGCCGTGAACCCGTGCAAGTCGATTGATTCTTCCGGGTTGAAGATCATTTTTTTCTTTGGGTCTACACGAAGAAGGTAAAATTTCATGGCGCCAATGCCGATCATCTCCAGCAGCTCATTCAATTTGTCAGGTGCAAAATCCTGCGCCTTTCCTGATTCAGTTGTTTTAACTCTTGCATCACTCACCATTTCTTCGATCAAATCATCGGCGTCGACAACAGTGCCCTCCCGACTTTTCATTTTCCCGCTGGTAAGTTCAACCATACCGTAAGACAGGTGGTACATGTTGGCGGCATAAGAGATTCCCAGTTTCTGGCAGATCAGTTTCAGCACTTTCATGTGATAGTTCTGTTCGTCACCAATCACGTAGATACTCTGATCCATTTTATAATCCTCGTACTTCTGTTGAGCAAGCCCTATATCCTGGGTTATATAAACTGAAGTGCCATCTTTTCTTAACACCAGTTTCTCATCCAGTCCATCGGGAGTAAGATCTATCCATACGCTGCCGTCTTCCTTTTTAAAGAAAACATCTTTTGCCACACCTTCTTCAACATACTTTTTACCATCGAGGTAAGTCTCGCTTTCATGATAAATTTTGTCGAAATCGCTGCCGATACGTTTGTAGGTTTCATCGAAACCTTTATACACCCAGCCATTCATGGTGCTCCATAATTCCCTTACTTGTGGGTCTGCCTGTTCCCATTTTAGCAACATTTCCTGCGTGGCTTTCATCAACGGTGCTTCTTTTTCCGCTTCGTTTTCTTCCATTCCCGTAGCAACCAGTTCTTCTACCTGTTTTTTATATTCATTGTTGAACTTCACATAGTATTCGCCCACAAAGTGATCACCTTTAGTATTAGTGGAAGTGGGGGTGGCACCATTGGCAAACAGTTGCCAGGCGATCATGCTTTTGCAAATATGTATGCCCCGGTCGTTTACGATACATGTTTTTACGATGTTATAACCGTTAGCTTTAAATATTTCAGCTATGCTCCAGCCCAGGAAGTTATTGCGCAGGTGACCAAGGTGCAGTGGTTTGTTGGTATTAGGGGAAGAATATTCAATAACTACAGACTCCATTTTGTTAATTGACCTGCCGTAGTTAGCATTATCGAATTGGTCGTTGAGTGTATTCAGCCAATATTCATCGGAAACTACCAGGTTTAAAAATCCTTTGATGATGTTGAACCCGGAGAATAAGTCGCCAAAATTCTTGATAAGGTGGTTACCCAATTCATTGCCCAACAATTCGGGCGATTTTTTCAACTTTTTGACCAGCGAAAAAAGAACAACAGTATAGTCACCCTCGAATTCTGTCTTCGTCTTGCTGACCTGGAAATCTTTGTCAGCAGTTTCGAGTGAGTATAGTTCTTCGAGGCTTTTGAGCACCGAATCTTTTATCAACTGGGATATAGCCATTGTTTTTTTTTAATTGTGCAAAAGTAGTGATAACGGGGCGAGTTAGTATTTAGAAGAATATTGATCTGAATTTTCCTGCAGGATAATGCAGTTACAGGCCAAACAGGCAGAATCGGAGTCACATTGTTGTCAATTTGACTGGAAAGTAAAAACAAATGATTAAGCTCTTACGTCATAAAATTAGATGACGGGGGTTAGACAATAGTTCATGGAAACCAAAAAGGTCGCTGGTTAAGGCGACCCGTCATTTGGCTTAAGGGTTATTCTAAAAATATAAATTATGTTGTGAGCATAAAGCTACTGCAAAATTCAAATTAAAAAAATACCCGGTTTTGGGTATTTTGCCGCAAAATTGAACGTAAATTGGCAGGCACCCTATTGTATAACGCAGTTGGCTGGGGAACTGCCGTTAAATTCGCATTTAATACAAGAAGAACGTACCTATGACGAACAAGGTTACCTCCTTAATAGATTTCTTTTATCCTCCTTTCAGGAAGATTTTAAACCTGCAAACGTTTCGTTACATCGTATGTGGCGGCACCAATACTTTCCTCGATATCCTGATTTATTTTATAAGTTACAATTTTATTCTTCACAAACAAGTGGTTTTCCTGGGGCCGGTCATTGCCATCGAACCACATATTATGGCTTTTTTCATATCCTTCCTGGTAAGTTTCCCTTCCGGTTTTTATTTAAATCGGCGTGTAGTGTTTACCGGGTCCACGCTGCGTGGCAGGGTGCAGCTGTTCCGCTATTTGCTCCTTGTGATTATCTGTATTATATTAAACTATGTTTTTATTAAATTATTTGTTGAGCAGTTTAGTATTTACCCAACTGTGGCAAAGATGCTTACTACGGTCATTGTGGTGAGTTTTAGCTATGTTACGCAACGTTATTTTACTTTTAAAAAATCTGCGGAAACGGGTGCATGACCAGGACGTGTTTTTATGTAGTACTAGTTTTGTACATTAACCGCAACGAGTCCGCAAAGAGGAAGCGCAAGGGAACGCAAAGAAAAGAGCTTTGTGTTTCTTTGCGCTTCCTCTTTGCGGACTTTGCGGTAACCTCTCTGCCATTTTTGCACCCTGTCCTCAATGGCATAATGATTGCCAAATTAAAAGTCATTAAATTCTTAACAACATGGGAAAAATTATAGGTATTGACCTTGGAACAACAAATAGTTGCGTTTCTGTGATGGAAGGTAACGAGCCTGTTGTAATTGCAAATGACGAGGGTCGCCGTACAACCCCGTCTGTAGTGGCTTTTTTGAAAAACGGTGAACGTAAAGTGGGTGACCCGGCAAAGCGCCAGGCGATTACAAACCCGCAGAACACCATAACTTCTGTTAAGAGGTTTATGGGAAGAAGATACGATGAGGTGACTGAAGAAATTAGTCATTGGAGCTATAAAGTAGCAAAAGGTGACAATAATACCGTACGTATTGACATAGATGGTAGATTATATACGCCACAGGAAATTTCTGCCATGATACTGCAAAAAATGAAAAAGACTGCAGAAGATTACCTTGGACAGGAAGTAACCGAAGCCGTTATTACAGTTCCTGCATATTTTAACGATGCCCAAAGGCAGGCAACCAAAGAAGCGGGCGAAATTGCCGGCTTAACAGTTCGCCGTATTGTTAATGAACCTACAGCAGCAGCTTTGGCTTATGGTCTGGATAAAGGCGGTAAAGATCAGAAGATAGCAGTTTTTGACTTGGGTGGTGGTACTTTCGACATTTCTATCCTTGAATTGGGAGATGGCGTTTTTGAAGTAAAGTCTACCAACGGTGACACCCACCTGGGTGGTGATGATTTTGATAAAGTTATCATGGACTGGCTGGCTGAAGAATTCAAAAAAGAAGAAAATATTGACCTCCGCAAAGACCCGATGGCTTTACAGCGCCTGAAGGAAGCTTCAGAAAAAGCCAAAGTTGAATTGTCGTCTTCTTCAGAAACAGAAATTAACCTTCCCTATGTAACAGCGGTTGACGGGGTGCCAAAACACCTGGTTAAAAAGCTCACCCGCGCAAAATTTGAGCAACTATCTGACACGCTGTTCCAACGATGTTTGAAGCCGTGCGAACAGGCTTTCAAAGATGCTGGCTTGACCGTGTCACAAGTTGATGAAGTTATCCTGGTAGGTGGTTCAACCCGTATACCCAAAGTGCAGGAAATTGTTGAAAAGTTTTTTGGAAGAAAACCAAACAGAAGCGTAAATCCGGATGAAGTTGTTGCACTTGGTGCAGCGATCCAGGGTGCGGTTATGAGTGGTGAAGTAAAGGATGTTTTGTTGTTAGACGTTACCCCGCTTAGCCTCGGTATCGAAACCATGGGTGGTGTAATGACACGTTTGATTGATTCTAACACGACGATCCCTACCAAAAAATCTGAGACCTTCTCTACTGCATCAGACAACCAGCCTGGTGTTCAGATTCATGTTATACAAGGAGAACGCCCTATGGCTTCGCAGAACAAGAGCTTAGGAATGTTTAACCTCGATGGTATTCCG
>JBBPYM010000127.1:0-4582 GCA_038199905.1 Chitinophagales bacterium
AACCGTGGTAACAAATGTTTCAAAGGCTGAAAAATCCCTGTACTCATTGGCTACCCGGGTTATCAGCAATACCGTAAGAGAGGAACCGGTAATTGATCACTACACGGCGGTTCTGCTCATGGCACATGACTATAAAACAGATTTTCTCAACCTGCAGAAAACCTTACAAACCAGTGCTTCTTATATCGGGCTATTAGGACCAAGAAAACGCACGGACAAAATGTTTGGCAAAATGTTAGAAGAGGGAACACCCGTATCGAATGCGGACCGGCAAAGAATTTTTTCTCCCGCAGGTCTGGATATTGGGGCAGATACACCAGAAGAGATTGCTTTATCAATAGCCGCAGAAGTCAGGTGCCATTTCGCAGGTAGAAAAGGGATGTCATTAAGATTAAGAGAAGGAACTATTTATGAAAATTAACCCGAGGAGTGCAAGTGTTAACAGATAACCACGGAAGAACAGTGAATTATTTAAGGTTGGCAGTGACGGACCGCTGTAACCTGCGTTGCTTCTATTGCATGCCCGAAGAAGGGCTGGAGTGGCTGTCGAGAAAGGAACTTATGAGCTATGAAGAGATGCTGCATATTTCTTCATTACTCGTTGAAATGGGTGTTGAGAAAATCCGCATCACGGGTGGAGAGCCGTTTGTACGCAAAGACATTATGCAGTTCTTAACGGCTTTGGCAGATCTTAATGGGTTGAAACAAATTACCATTACTACTAATGGCGTTCTAACGGCGCCTCATATTCCCGCCTTGAAAAAACTCGGCATACATTCAGTAAACCTCAGCCTCGACACCATGGACCGCAACCGGTTCTTTTCAATAACCAGGCGTGACGAGTTACCTGATGTAATGGAAACATTTCACCAACTACTGCATCATGATATCGAGTTGAAAGTGAATGCTGTGGTGATGGAGGGCAAAAACATTGAAGACATCATTCCACTGGTAGCGCTTACAAAAGACCTTCCAGTTAGCGTTCGTTTTATTGAAGAAATGCCTTTCAATGGTGAGGGCAGTCACTATTCCGGCATGCCATGGGATTATCCCAGGATCTTACATCATATCAGGGAAACTTACCCTGACATCCAGAAGATCCCTGACCCGGCTTACTCCACTTCTTACAATTTTAAAATCCCCGACCATAAAGGAAGCGTTGGTATCATTGCTGCCTATACCCGTTCTTTTTGTGGCAGTTGTAACCGCATCCGCATAACGCCAACGGGTACGCTCAAAACATGTTTATATGACGATGGTGTACTTAATATCAAAGACCTCATGCGTGCAGGGTTAAACGATGCAGACCTGCAAAGCTCGCTGCTGGGCGCTTTGGGTCACAGGGCGAAAGACGGTTGGGAAGCTGAACGGCTCAGGAAGGCAAAGGGCCCGGTGCATGAGTCGATGGCAACCATCGGGGGATAAACTTTACTATATGGTAAGTTCCATTATTTTAGCCGCAGGACTCTCTTCAAGAATGGGTATCGCAAATAAGCTGCTACTGACTTATAAAGGAAAGACCGTAATTGAATATGTGGCCGAAGCAATCCTAAATGCGGGCATAGCTGAAGTTATCATGGTAACAGGTCATGAAGCAGCAGAACTGCAAGCGGCTGTGAAGAAGCTGCCAATTGTGTTAGCACACAATACTAATTACGACCAGGGTATAACCAGTTCTATCCAACAAGGCACTCGTTCTGCCACCGGTACAGGTTATATGATCTGTTTATCTGATATGGTTACCATTACATCCGCCGAGTACCGGGAACTAGTAGTCTTTTTTGAAGCAACTTTTCTGCAGGATGAAAAATGCATTTGCCTGCCCGTTTATAAAAATCAAAGAGGGAACCCGGTAATTTTTTCTTCTTACTATAAGGAAGCGCTTCTTCTAAACAATGAGCAAGAGGGTTGTAGGAATATTGTTCAATTTAATAAAGAGCATGTTTATTTAAAAGAAATGAACATGCCTCATGTGTTGCAGGATTTCGATTACATGGAGGATTTTAAAAAGATAGCGGGGGTTTAAAACCGAACAAGGTTGGTGGGGTATCCGTATTGGCCCGATATTTTAATTATATAAATAACTTAAACATATTTCCATGAAAAAGATCTTTACCTCAACCCTTATCTTAATCTCTCTGGCAGCCTGTGATACCCCTAATAATGTTATTGGCAATCCCAGTAATGCTACCAATACCTCGGGAACAACAGGTTCAGCAAATATGACAAAAGGCAGTACAACACCGGCTGATGTGAGAAATCCTGCAGGCACGCCAACAGATACTGTAATGATAAAAAAGGATAGTCTTCCCCGTTAGTATTTAATCAGCAAGGAAAGTTAGTTTATTTATACTGTTGTTTCAATTTCCTGTCAAGTACAAACGTGCCAAAAGGCAACAGTGAAGCGATGAAAGCGCCCAGCACTTTACTAAATTTCCAACGGTACTGGATCCAGACAAGTATTAAGAAAATGCCAAAAAGGGTAAACAATACCCCATGTGCCCATCCGGTATATTTTACTGCTTCTGGGTAGCCTGCAAAATATTTCAATGGCATTGCGATGAACAACAGCACCAGGTAAGAAATTCCTTCAGCAATAGCTATCAGCCTGAACCTGCCCATCGTAGAACTTAAAAATCCGTTATTCATTGCTATTTTTTGGAAAGATATGAATTGGCAGGCTTAATTATGCATAACGTATTGAGTTGATTAGTCCGGGCTGATACTTTTGTTAACGCTTGACCTGGAATCGGGGCGAATCAGCGAATACAAGTTTTTAGGAATCCCTATCATAACTCTTCTTACATTTATTAAACACATCAATAAGTTATGATCAGAAGGGCGTTTCTAAAAAACACCAGTTTAGCGGCAACTGCATTGGGACTTGGTATCTCAGAGAATTTTGCCATACCAACCGTTAATAAACTTCCGAAATGGAAGGGTTTTAATTTGCTGGACTTTTTTTCTCCCGACCCTGCAAAAAGCCGTTTGCAGACAAGCACGGACCAGCTCAAATGGATACAGGACTGGGGCTTTGATTTTGTGCGGATTCCTATGGCGTATCCTTATTACCTGGATATTGATAGAACAAAGAATATTACTCCACAGGACGTTTACAAAATAAATTCACAGGCAGTGGATAAGATCGACCACCTGGTTAGTATGGCACATAAACATGGCCTTCATGTAAGCCTGAATCTCCACCGCGCTCCCGGTTATTGTATAAATGCCGGTTTTTATGAACCTTATAATTTATGGCGGGACCAGGAAGCACAGGATGCATTTTATTTTCACTGGAACATGTGGGCAAAACGATACAAGAACGTGTCGTCTAAGAAAATCAGTTTTGACCTGGTGAACGAGCCCAGCATGCGAGAGGATATGAATGACCAGCATTCCAAAAGCGGACCTGTTCCGGGAGATGTTTACCGCAAAGTTGCCATCGGCGCTTCAGAAGCTATTTGGAAAGAAAACAAAGATCACCTGGTGATTGCAGATGGCAACAGTGGCGGAAGCAGGGTCATTCCTGAAATAGCAGATCTCAACATCGCACAAAGCTGCCGGGGTTATCATCCAGGAACAATTTCACATTACAAGGCACCCTGGGCTAACAAAGATATCAACAACCTGCCGGAGCCAAAATGGCCGGGACAGGTAGGGAATCAATACCTGAGCAGAGAAATGCTGGAGACTTTTTATAAACCATGGATAGAACTGGTTAGAAAGGGCGTAGGCGTTCATTGCGGGGAATGTGGGTGCTGGAACAAAACGCCACATAACGTGTTCCTGGCGTGGTTTGGAGATGTGCTTGATATCCTCTCTTCTAATGGGATCGGCTTTGCGCTATGGGAGTTCTCAGGCGACTTCGGGGTACTGAACTCCCGGCGTGCAGACGTTGATTATGAAGACTGGCATGGGCAAAAGCTGGATCGGAAACTTTTAAATCTTTTGATGAAGTGAAAAAGTTTAATGATAGGTGTTTGAAGGTTAAGTTTTGTGAGCGAGAACGAAAAGAACTCCCCAGCATTTAATTTTCCGCACTGATCTGAATTTCACAGAGTTCGTTTTTAAACCTATAAGGTTGCGCTTGTAGTGATAGCTCCAAACAATTTAAACCTTATAGGTTAGCGGCGACCTTAGGCGGCAACCCTAAGCGACAACCCGCTTTGCCTAACCTATAAGGTTTGGATGTTTTAGTGACGTGAGTACGTAATCAACCTTATAGGTTTAAAACAGGGTCTCCTGCCATAACCGTTTTATCCCAATAACACAATGGCTATCCCATGTGGTCCGTAATGCAAATATTTTACTCATCCTGACTTTGAGTGACTATCCACACCGACTTTGTAGTGGCTTTATATTCGTTAATAAAAAGTTTGTTAAAATACAAAGTTCTTATTAGAATAGTTTTGATGTGCCAACATCAATCTATACTTTCGCTAACGTTGTCAGGAATTATAACACAGATATATGAGTATTGCTGAAAGAAAATTAAGACAGAAGGATGAAGTTCGAAGTTCTATTTTACGTGCTTCCTGGAAGATCGTACAAAAAGAAGGATGGCAGGCACTTTCAATCAGGA
>JBBPYM010000128.1:0-8849 GCA_038199905.1 Chitinophagales bacterium
ACAGGGTTTGAATAAAATGATCATTGTGATAAAAACGATGAGTCGCATAAATGCAAAATTAAAGTGAGGACGCGGAATCGTTCTATTTTTTTTGAATGGGGACCGGAGCCGATGTGAGCGTGTCATGGAATTCATAGTACCCTGAAAACGCAGTAGCGTAAGAAATCGGGTTCAAGAAAGGGGTGCTGGTAATCCGCGCCGTTGCTAACATAGTTTTCGGTTCGGGGGGCTAATGGCCAAATAAAAAAAACCTGTCGAATAAATCAACAGGTTCTAACTATAAAGAAGTAAAAATTAATTATTGAGCAGCTTCAGTTGCTGGTTCTGTGGGCACGGCGGGTGTAGCAGTTGCGGCGAGCGCATTTGATCTTTTTGCAAGTTTGCTTTTAAGATTCGCAGCCTTATTTTTGTGAATGATGCCGCGTTTTGCCAGTCTATCAATCATAGAGCTAACGGTGACCAGGCCAGTATCAAACGCCGGTTTTTCCTTGTTCTCTTTCAGATCGCGGATAGCATTACGGGTAGTTTTGCCAAAGTAGCGATTTCTGTCTCTGCGTTTTGCAGCCTGACGCATGTCTTTTTTTGTAGCCTTATGGTTTGCCATTCTCGAAAATTTAGGACTGCAAAAGTAAGTCGGTACAGTGAAGATTCCAAATATTAAATTCGGCGCTCAAATAAATAATTTAAATTGTACCGGGTTTAAAATTATCTAAAAAAGCGCAGCCTTTTAAAAATCTGAAGAATCATTGAAAAATCAGCGAATAAAATACCTTTTAATATGACCTGATGGATACATTGCCAGGTATCATTAAAAAGTTGTTTTGCTCTTCAAATTCAGCCGATATTCAGCAAAATCATGTAGGTTTGTAAACCAGTTTTAGCTTAAGTAAAAAAGCCAGCTATTTATTCATTCAATTCAACCATGCCTTAAGCGGTGCCCACGGCAATGGCTCATTGATATGTTTATCCTGGCTATCAAAAAGAATTATCGATGAAAGATTTCTCCTATATTACCAATTCATCCCCCTCGTTTATTGAAAGTTTGTACCAGGATTTTACAAAAGATCCGACAAGCGTTGATGGTGAGCTACGGAAATTTTTCGAAGGGTTTGACTTTGCCATTTCTGGTATCCAAAACGGATCGGTTGGATCAAACGGCGCTCATGAAACCACGGCAAAAAAAGTACCCGGTGAGGAAAATAGTTGGAAACGAGAAATAAGCGTTTACCGGCTGATTTTAGGGTATCGAAACAAAGGCCACCTGTTGGCCAATACCAACCCTATCCGTCCGCGGAAAGATCGCGGAGCCAATATTGATTATTCTTTTTACGGATTTACAGAAGCTGATCTCAATAAAGAGTTCCAGGCAGGCAGCCTTGTGGGACTGGGAACAGCCACTCTTAGAAATATACTAAGTCATTTAAAAGCCTGTTACGCGTCTAATGTTGGTATCGAGTTCAAGTATATCAGCAACCAGAAGAAGGTTGACTTTTTGACCACTGCCATGGAAAAGGGTTTTACCCAGCCGTTGGCTACTGAGAAAAAACGTCGGATCCTTTCAAAGCTTAACGAAGGTGTGATGTTCGAGAAATTTCTCCATACCAAATATGTTGGACAGAAACGTTTTTCTCTTGAGGGAGGTGAAACAACCATTCCAGCCCTGGATGCTATCATAAACGTTGGCGCTGATGGCGGCGTACAGGAAGTTGTGATAGGAATGGCACACAGGGGCCGACTGAATATCCTTGCAAATATTCTTGGTAAGACATACGAACAGATATTTAACGAGTTTGAAGGAACCGCCATCCCTGACCAGACAATGGGAAGTGGGGATGTTAAGTACCATCTTGGCTTTCGCGCTGAGCATACAACACCTGACGGAAAAACGGTTAACCTGCAATTATGCCCGAACCCCTCACATCTCGAAGCTGTAGACCCGGTGGTAGTTGGTTTTGCCCGGGCAAAAGCAGATGTTATTTATGACAGCGAGTACGATAAAATATTGCCTATACTTATTCACGGCGATGCTTCCCTGGCCGGCCAGGGAGTTGTTTATGAAGTACTCCAGATGAGCGGTTTGAACGGTTATTATACCGGTGGCACCATTCATTTTGTAATCAACAACCAGATCGGTTTTACCACCGATTTTGACGATGCGAGAACCTCAGATTATTGTACCAGCCTTGCTGCAACGGTGCAGGCCCCAGTGTTTCATGTCAATGGTGATGATCCCGAAGCCGTTGTCAAATGCGCGGAAATTGCAACCCGCTATCGCCAGGAATTCAACAGCGATGTATTTATAGACATGGTATGTTATCGCAAACATGGCCATAACGAAGGTGATGATCCGAAATATACCCAGCCTCAGCTATACGCTTTGATCGATAAACATCCCAATCCGCGTGAAGTTTATACCCAGGCCCTTATTGCCGGCGGATCGATAGATGCTGAATTGGCAGTAGAACTGGAGAAAAAGTTCTGGGCAGAGTTGCAGGAACGTCTTGATGAAATCAAACAAAATCCTTTACCATACAAATTCCAAAAGCCTGAGGTCTGGTGGCAGGACCTTCGCAAGGCAACAGCGAATGACTTTGATGAGTCACCGGCAACCGCCATCGATGAAGCTGCTTTCAAAAGTATTTTTGATGCATTGATGATATGGCCCGATAGTTTTAAGCCGCTGCGTAAAGTGGAAAAACTCATCCAGGAAAAGATTAAGTTATTTACCGACGAGTCAAAAATAGATTGGGCAACAGGTGAATTGATGGCTTATGGTAGTTTGCTCAAAGATGGCGTTGACGTAAGAATGAGCGGACAGGATGTTCAGCGCGGTACTTTCTCGCATCGCCATGCTGTTTTGAGAGATGAAAATACGGATGTTAAATACAACCGTTTAAGCAGGATTCCGAACGCTGAAGGAGTCTTCAGGATCTATAACTCCCTGCTTAGTGAATACGGGGTGCTGGGTTTTGAATATGGTTATTCAATTGCTAATCCAAATGCCCTTGTATTGTGGGAGGCGCAGTTCGGTGATTTTGCAAACGGCGCGCAAACTATGATAGACCAGTTTATCGTTGCAGCAGAAACCAAATGGCAGAAAATGAGTGGCTTGGTAATGTTGTTGCCCCACGGCTATGAAGGCCAGGGACCCGAGCACAGCAGCGCAAGATTGGAAAGATTCCTGCAGATGTGTGCCGAATTGAACATGGTTATTGTAAATATTACCACGGCGGCAAACCTCTTCCATGCGTTGAGACGACAACTTGCATGGCCATTCCGCAAACCGCTGATCATTTTTTCACCCAAGGCAAACCTCCGCTACCCGGGTAGTTACTCGAAAAAAGAGGAATTTACCAATGGGAAATTTAATGAAGTTGTGGATGACGCATTCGTAGGTGATGCCGACCAGGTAAAGAAAGTTTTGTTTTGTTCAGGCAAGATATATTTTGATATGGCGGAACGCCAGGTAAAGGATGACCGCAGAGATATCGCGTTGGTAAGAGTTGAACAGATTTATCCTGTTCCATTCAAAAAGTTGGAAGCGCTTTATGAGAAATATAATAAAGCAACCTGGTTCTGGGTACAGGAAGAACCACTAAATATGGGCGCGGCGTCTTTTTTGCAAATGAACCTTAAAACGATAAATTATGGTGTCATCAGCCGACAGCCAAGTGCATCAACAGCTTCGGGATATTCAAAAGTGCACAAACAGGAACAGGAAGAAATCATTGACACAGCCTTTAGCATATAGGCTGCTGCAACCCGGTGAATGATGGGGTTCTATATTCATAAGTTGCATTGAACAAATTGGCTTATACAACAATTATTATATTGCAAATTAATTTTAATCGGCTCATAGCTGACAGTTCCTTAACAAGTTTTTATGATCGATATCAAAGTTCCAACGATAGGAGAATCAATTAGTGAAGTAACACTGATAAAATGGTTAAAAAATGACGGTGATTATGTTGACAGGGACCAGGTAATTGCTGAACTGGAAAGTGAAAAAGCTACGTTTGAAGTGAATGCCGAAAAAGCAGGCATCTTAAAAACCATCGGGAAAGAAGGTGATACTTTAAAGATTGGTGATGTAGTAGCGCAGATTGATGAAACTTCCGCCAAACCTGAAGGCAAACAGGCTGCTGCCGAGCCAGCAAAACAAGAGGCAACTCAAGCGGCTGTGACAACGCCGGAAGCCAGACCTGCTGCTGGCGGACCCGTAACCATTATGGCAAATGACACCAAGGCATCTCCCGTCGCCGCTGCTATCATTGCTGATAAGAAAGTTGATCCTAAATCCGTTACTGCCTCTGGCGTGCATGGCAAAATATTAAAGAATGATGTTCTTGACGCATTAAACAACCCGGGCAGAACAATCGGCAAACCGTTGTTTAGCAGGGAAGAGAGAAGAGAGAAGATGAGTAATCTTCGCAAAACCATTTCAAGAAGACTTGTAGAGGCAAAAAATACCACTGCCATGCTTACCACTTTTAACGAAGTGGATATGAGCCGTATCATGGAGTTGCGTACCAAGAATAAAGAAGCCTTCAACAAAAAGCACGGTGTGAATCTCGGATTCATGAGTTTCTTTACAAAAGCAGCCTGCTTTGCTTTGCAGGAATGGCCGTCTGTGAATGCCTATATTGATGGCGATGAAATTATCTACCATGATTATTGCGATATATCGATCGCTGTTTCTGCGCCAAAAGGGTTAGTAGTACCAGTGATTCGTAATGCTGAAAGCCTCAGCATGGCTGACATTGAAAAGAAAGTGGTGGAACTTGCTACGAAAGCCAAAGAAAACAAACTTAGCATGGACGAAATGCAGGGTGGTACTTTTACATTGACAAATGGTGGTGTATTTGGCTCCCTAATGAGCACGCCGATTATCAATATACCACAGTCTGCTATTTTAGGGATGCATAAAATACAGGAAAGACCTATTGCCGTTAACGGACAGGTAGTCATCAAACCCATGATGTACCTCGCAGTAAGTTATGATCACAGGGTCATTGACGGCCGTGAGTCGGTAAGTTTCCTGGTGAGAGTAAAAGAATACCTGGAAAATCCAGAGCTGCTCCTTTTTGGAAAGGATCCATTAAAAGCACTTCTAGAACTTTAATTGAGAACATTCATTATTACAAAACCCTGGAACTGAGCGTCGCTCTCTTCCAGGGTTTTTTATTTATTAGTCTACATTCGCATTATGAGCCGCTGGCATGCATACTTAAATACTGGCAAAACGATAGTAGGAAGATATGATGGTCGAATTCCTTTGTCCGTATGGTTAAAAGATTTCTTCAGGCAGCATAAACAAATGGGCTCGAAAGACCGGAAGATCGTTTCGGAACTCGTTTACAATTATTACCGGCTCGGCCATTCTGCCATCCAGGTAGATATCGATCACAAGTTGCTTGCCGGATTGTACCTGTGTAATAACTCTTCCAATGAACTGCTTACCTTTTTCAAACCCGACTGGAATAAGAAAATCCAGCTTTCTCTTTCAGAAAAATGGGCGTTCATTCAACAAGAAGGTCTGGAGTTGGTACCTGATGCTATTTTTCCCTGGCAGGACGCTTTGAGTCCGGCTGTTGACAAAGCACTTTTTAATGTATCACACCTTCAGCAACCCTACCTCTTTTTGCGCATCCGGCCAAAGCAGGAAAATAATGTAATTAAAAGGTTAATGGAAGCGGCGATCCTTTATAAACGTATTGGTGATAACTGTATTCAACTGGCTAATTCCACAAAGATTGACCAGGTATTAAAGATAGATGAAGAGGTAGTTATACAGGATTATAACTCACAAAGGGTTGGAGACTTTTTTAAAGAAATGGCCAACAATGGAAAACCCACCCTTTGGGATTGCTGTGCAGGAAGTGGAGGAAAGTCCATAATGGCTTATGACACAAACTCCGCTGGCAAATTAATTATCACCGATGCCAGGGTGTCTATTCTTCAAAACCTGCGTAGTCGGTTATCAAGGGCAGGAATAAGCGACTACAGGTCATCGGTAGTAGATCTTTCAGTTGCAAAAGTAAACCTGCCTGGCATGTTTGATTTTGTGATTGCAGATGTTCCCTGTAGTGGATCAGGTACCTGGTCGCGAACACCAGAACAATTGTATTTTTTTGATCCTCAAAAAATTAAATACTACAGTGACCTGCAAAAAAAGATAATTGCCAATGTTATTCCTGCAATAAAATCGTCTGGATATATGGTTTACATTACCTGCTCTGTTTTCAAAGAAGAGAATGAAGATATTGTAAAATATATACAGGAAAATTTTGATCTCCGGCTCGAAAGCGCTGAGTTGCTTCAGGGCTACGAATTACGCGCCGATTCCATGTTTGCAGCTGTTTTTAAAAAGATCATTTGATCATTCTTTCCGATAAAATAATTCTTAGGTTATCCCTTACAGTTACTACATACACTCCATTCGGCAGGCGGTTTCCCGGTATAATTTGCGAGAAGGTGCCGGCAGGTTTTGAACCCTCAAAAGAATACAGCCGCTGGCCTTTAACATTGTATAATGCAATGCCCAGTTTTGAGATGGCCTCTGTTGTATTAATTGTAACCCTGATGCTGTTGTTGAATGGATTAGGGCTAAAGGTTATGCTGCTATTGGTGCTGCAGGTTGTGGCAACGTTAATGGTTGTATCCATCAGAATTAAAACACTGTCGCCAGGTAGAATTTGTTTTAACCGGTAGCTTACACTAACAGGTGCCGCATATTTCAGGGTGTCTTTGAAGTTATAGTTGTGCAATGCAAAGTTGACTGAATTACCGGTAAGCGATGAGATAGGCGTATAGCCGGTATCAGCACCTGCTTTTCTTTCAATAATATATTTCATGGACCGATCATCTTTACCCGTCCAATTAAAACTATTTATGCAATTACTGTTGCTGATAGTGCCTGAAAAACTTTTCTGCACCAGGATGGCAAATGCTTTTTTGAAGTCAGGGATACCGTATCCATACCGGTTGTCGGGAGTATTATATTTATTAGAGCTCTTTTGTACTGCGTCTACAAGGTCCATATTGCCGACTTCCGGAAACGCCTGCCAGAAACTTGCAATAAGTCCGGCTATATTGGGATTAGCGTAGGAAGTGCCATTGCCGGTTGCAGGCTGACCGTTAGTACCGGCAATGGTGGTAGCTTGTCCGATGGAAACAATATTTGGCTTACGTTTGCCGGCACCGTTTGGTCCCCAGCTTGAAAAACCGACAATCGTGCCGTTTGCATCCACCGCACCCACCGTTACCACACTGTCTCCATCTGCCGGACAGATTATATATTTCAGGTCGTTGGTGCTGGTGCCGGTATTACCAGCGCTATTCATGACGATGATGCCTTTTTTTGCTGCAAGATCAGCTGCTCTTGTAACAATAGATGTGTTACCGTCGCGCTCTGAATAACTATGATCAAAAGAAGGGTCACTGAAATCGCTGTAACCCAGCGACGAAGAGATCATGTCAACGCCCAGGCTATCTGCCCGTTCAGCAGCCGCGGCCCAGTTCTGTTCTTCGATAGGGTACTCTGACCCACCATCCTCCGTTCTAAAAAGATAAAAATTTGCTTTGGGTGCAGTACCCACCATCAGCCCGGGTCTATTTGCGCCAATTATGGAAAAGCAATACATGCCATGTGTATCATCTTCATTCACACTTTGCTCATTGGCAACGAAATCCCATTCACCCAAGATGCGGTTTTGTAAACGGGCGCTATCGAAAACAGGGTTCGTTTTATAACCGAAAAAGCCTGCATCCAGGATGGCGATCGTCATTCCTTCCCCCGCAAATCCCTGGTTATGCAGGTACTCGCCATTATGAATATGAACCTGGTTAAGTGTATTGCCATAATTAAATGTATTCGCAAGAACGCTGCTGGTCCGGTTTATACGCGAAGAAGGCACGGCTTCTTCCAGGTCTTTCTGAATGTCTTTAAGGGGTAGGGGAATGGTTCTAAATGCAATGGGTGCTGACGATTTCACAAAACTAAAAGCATTAATTGCAGCCAGGGAAGAGGGGCTGGTGGTGCTTATACAGACCTGGTTTAACCAGTTTGATCTATTAATGATCTTAACATTGGGTACCGAAATGATGCTATCAATAAAGGCCTTTATAATTGGCAGATCCGTGGAATCGAGGCTGATATGCTGCCTTGTTCTTCGGGCAATGGATTTTGCTGACAGGTATAATGATGGGTTTGCAAGTGTAAAGGAACTTCCGTTCTTATTTTTAAATGTAATAATGTAGCGGCTATACTGCGCTTCAGCGAGCGAATTAAGTAGGGAGAGGCAGGCAATTAATAATAAAGCTCTCTTCATGAGTCAGGTTGAAAAGCGGGATTAGTTATGCCTGATCAGCGTTTGTTTTAAGGCAAAACCGGAATAATAACCGTTAGGGTAAGTGGAACTGCTGGGTTGAAATTCTTCCAGGCTGATTATCTTCGAGATGAGCCCAATGCCCTTTGCATATTTTTCTTCCCAGACAGTCTTAAATGCAGGAACGTTTTTTGATAATGGTGGAAAACCAGCAGAATCATTTATGGCAGAACTCACCGTGAAAGTGCTATCGAAAGATCTGCCATTTATAGTCGTACTGCTGTTCACATTCTCATAAATATAATCCCAGCTTCCAGGGTGAGAATGCGCGGTGCTGTTAAAACCGTATTCCGGAAAGATATCGTCTGGAAGATAACGGTTACCGTTCCACGAAAAACCCTCTGTAATCGGAGACTGTATTTTAATAAACCTCATATTGTCTTCAATAACCTCCAGCGAATTTTCCAACGGCGTAATCAGGTAAGTCGCGCGATCTGTCCATTGTGAGGTATCAATGGTGCT
>JBBPYM010000129.1:0-14565 GCA_038199905.1 Chitinophagales bacterium
ATTCAGATTAAAAACCTTAACACGCTTGGAGAACGTTCTGCTACAGGGATGAGTGCCGAAACAGGAGTGCTGGTAGTAGGGGTTAAGTCCACGGGGCCATATGCAAAGGTTTTCAGCACAAATGATGTTATCGTTGCATACGAAGACCAGGAAGTAAAAACTCTCAAAGACTTTTTTGATATCCAGGAGAAATATAAATTTTCGAAGAAGAGAACACTTAAAGTATTCAGAAACCAGAAAACGATAGTGGTGGAAATAGAAAAACAGGCATTCTACCCATAAATCTTTTTGTTTTAACCCAAACATCCGATCCTTGCATCGTCGGAATTAGATAGTTACCATTATATTTGCTCACCATTACACAATTTTGAGCTTTGAAATATGAAGCAGGGCACTTCAGCCCCGTAGTAAAACTGGTAACACATACTTAACCACATAATATCAAAATCATGCTCCCTGGAAAACGCAATTTTCTTTTTATCATTACCCTGTTTTTTGCCATTTGTGTTTCAACTATCGCCAATGCTCAAACGCTGAGTCGCCCTAAACTGGTAGTTGGATTAGTGGTGGACCAGATGCGCTGGGATTACCTCTACCGTTATTATGACCGGTACAAAGACGGTGGTTTTAAACGTATGCTTGGCGAGGGATTTACTTGTGAAAATGCATATATCAGTCACCTTCCTTCGTTTACCGCGGTTGGTCACAGCACAGTGTTCACGGGTTCTGTGCCTGCCATTCATGGTATTACAGGCAATGATTGGATAGACCAGTTAAGCGGCAAAAGCTGGTATTGCACCGAGGATTCCAGTGTGCAGTCCGTTGGTTCCGACAATGCCGCCGGCAAAATGTCTCCAAAAAACCTGCTTGTTTCAACAGTAACCGACGAACTCAGGATGGCAACCAATTACCAGTCAAGGGTTGTTGGTGTGTCGTTAAAAGACAGGGCCTCCATACTGCCGGCGGGCCATTCAGCAAATGGTGCCTTTTGGTTTGATGATGCTTCCGGAAACTTTATTACAAGCACTTATTATATGAATGACCTGCCCGACTGGGCAAAAAAGTTCAACGCCAAAGCTGAGCCTGTAAGCTTGCTGGCAAATGGCTGGAATACTTTATATCCTATAAACACATATACCCAGAGCAGTGCTGACAATGTACCATGGGAAGGAACATTCGCCGGCGAAACCGCACCTGTTTTTCCGCATGATATGGCTCGCATTTATAAGACCAGTCGCGGTAGCATTCGCACCACACCTTTTGGAAACACGTTAACGGCGAATTTCGCGAAAGCAGCCATTGAAGGATATGGTTTGGGTTCGGGTAAAGCCACAGATTTTCTTACTGTAAACTTTGCTTCGCCGGATTATGTCGGGCACATGTTCGGACCAAATTCTATTGAGGTAGAAGATACGTACCTGCGCCTGGACCGTGAGCTCGCTTCTTTTTTTCAATACCTGGACCAGAAAGTAGGTAAAGGAAATTACATGGTTTTCCTTACCGCCGACCATGGTGCGGCCAACTCGATTAAATTTATGCAGGCGCACGGTTTGCCGTCTAACATTCTGCCGGTGAGAGCAATGATCACAAAATTAAATGAACTATTAACCGCGAAATTTGGAGTGGAAGGCATAGTTCGTTCAGGCGGCAATTACCACGTAAACTACAACAATACAAAAATTGAGCAATCGCACCTGAACTTCGATTCAATTAAAATGGTGACCATTGACTTCTTACAGCGCCAGCCGGGGATACAGCAGGCGCTTGACATCTCTCAGATTGGACAGGCCCCTGTTGTGGAGCCCATCAAAAGCATGATCATAAATGGCTATAATCCAAAACGCACCGGCGCAGTAATGATTATTCCTGAATCAGGCTGGTTCGAAGGCTCTGAGAAAGGCACCACCCATGGCTCATGGAACCCTTATGACACACATCTTCCGCTGTTATTTATGGGATGGAATATTAAACATGGTTCTTCAAATAGAGTAGTACATATGACCGATATCGCCCCAACAGTTTCGGCCCTGTTACACATTCAAATGCCCAGCGGCAACGTTGGAAAGCCGATTGTTGAATTGATGAAGTGAGAACCTGTCGGTAGTGAGCTATCAGCAATCAGGTATCAGCCAGCGGATTGATCTATGTAATGGCGGTAACTTAAGAGTTCAACCTGTTAGATCTTAATAAGATCTAGCAGGTTGAACACAAATGGGTAGTTTTTCTCTTAGACTGGTGTTCTGGAGTCAGCCACGAAGAAAATACCACAGTGTATAATCGGGTACCGTTGAAAGTGAACATAACGCCTATTAGGAGTTGGACTGATGAAGTTTGTTTCCCTCATTTCCAGGCTACCGTTAGGACATTTTTTTTAGTAAGTCAATGATGTCAACATTTATTTTGCAATCAGGAAGTGACACCCATACCCCATACCCCTACCTCATACCTCATACCCAATACACCTACATACAAACCCCGCCTTCCCCTAAAGTTTTACCCTTACTCCCGTTCAATAATCCACTAAATAATATTGTTTGCAATAATAGAATGTCAAATTCGTTTCTTATTGCTTGATTTATAAAGAAATAGATCGATTCCTGTGTTGGCCGGATCTATTGACGGGATGCCAGGGCGCGTTGTACCAGGGGCGTTACGCAACAGCCTGGGAGATTTTTTAAATATTAATTTTTTATTACATCAAGATGCGGAAATTCTGTTGCTTTATTATACTTGTTTTGGGTTACCAGTTTGCATCTGCCAACGATAGAATAATTATAGATTCCACCCTTACCTCCACTTTTATCGGAAGACAAATTGACTTCCTGGAGGACAAGCAGCATACATTAAGTTTCGATGCCATCAAAGCATCCGGCAACTTTAAAAAGCTTAACAAGGATATCGCAAATTTCAAGGTCTCAGAATCAGTTTTCTGTTTAAGATTTAACATTACGAATACCAACAATGCGAAAACGAATCTCATTGAAGTAATGCAGCCGCTCTTGCTAACTGTTGATTTTTATTACCCTGACTCGAATAATGTTTACCAGGTAACAACAGGTGGTCAACAGTACCCTTTTGGACATAGAAAGTACCAGGGCAGCGCCGGTTTCGTATACGACCTCTCCCTCAAACCGGGCGAAACAAAAACTTATTATTTAAAGATCAGGGGTGAGGAACAGGTGCTTGTGCCAGTTCAGATTGTAACGGAAAGTGTTCTCCATGACATGTTTGCAAATCGTAACCTTTGGTTTGGTGGCTATTGTGGAATTATACTTGTAATGGCGCTGTTCAATATTTTTATTTACATGAGCATCCGCGACAAAAGTTATCTTTATTATGTGGTGCATACCCTTTTTGTGGGATTAACACAGGCAACTTTACTCGGTTTTACATACAAATATTTCTGGCCTAACAATGAATGGTTTGCAAACTACAGCATTTTCCTTTTTACCTGCCTCGTGAGCATAGCCGGAGTTCAGTTCCTGATACAGTTTATGCATGTTAAGAAAAATGCGCCTACCTTCTTTAAGATGTTAAAAGGAATCCAGGTTATCTATCTGCTGTTCCTCGTAACAAGCGCTGCCGGGTATGAGTCTATAACTTATGGCGCCATACTTGGCTTTCAGTTTATGATTGCGATCTTTATTCTCGTAATTGCCATTTATTTGTATAAAAAGGGTTTTGCGGAAGCGAAATATTATCTCATCGGCTGGTCATCGCTTATGCTTGGCATCATGGTGTATGTATTTAAGGATTTAGGCATTCTACCTTATAACAATTTCACTGCGTATTCTTTGCTTTTTGGTTCTTCAGCGGAGGTAACCCTGCTTTCTTTCGCGCTTGCAGATAAAATAAACATTTATAAGGTAGACAAGGAAAAATCACAGCAAGAAGCCCTGCAGGCCCTGCAGGAAAACGAACGTATAATAAGGGAGCAAAATGTGATGCTGGAAAATAGTGTTATCGAAAGAACACAGGAACTACGCGTGGCAAACAGCGATCTGAGCAAAGTTTTGAAAGACCTTAAAGACGCCGAGGGCCACCTGGTTGAATCAGAAAAAATGGCCGCGCTTGGTCAGCTTACCGCTGGTATCGCTCATGAAATTAATAACCCGATCAATTTTGTAACCTCCAACGTTGTTCCACTAAAACGGGACGTTGATATGTTGCTGGACATTATCAATAATATTGAAGAAATCGGTTTGTCGGAAGAGCCAAAAGAGAAGAAGGTGAAACAAATGGAGGACTGTAAAGAAGAGTATGATTTCGATTACTTGAAAACAGAGATCAATCACCTGATAACCGGAATTAGTGAAGGTGCCAACAGAACTGCGTCCATCGTAAAAGGACTGCGTATCTTTTCCAGGGTGGACGAAGATGACCTTAAACTGGCAGATATCAACGAAGGCTTGGATTCCACCATTGTATTGGTAAATAACCTTTTGAACAACAAGATCACTTTGCAAAAGGAGTATGGAACGATGCCGCTGATTGAATGTTATCCAGGTAAACTTAACCAGGTGTTCCTTAACATAATAACCAACGCCATCCATGCCATAAATAAACAAAATGGTGACAAGCCAACAGGTTTTTTAAAGTTGAAAACAGAGGCGAGCAAAGATCATATTTCTGTTCATATAGAAGACAACGGCACGGGTATGGATGAAAAAACCAGGAAGAAAATATTTGAGCCGTTCTTTACCACCAAAGATGTAGGGGAGGGCACCGGGTTGGGGATGTCGATAGTTTACAATATCATTAAAAAACACAATGGTCACATCCATATTAATTCCACCGTTGGAAAGGGAACAGAATTTATTATAGATTTACCTATTATTCATTCCTAATAGTTTATCACTACTGTGCCATCGCAAGAGAAAATAAAGATTTTATATGTTGATGATGAGGTTAACAACCTGGTGGGTTTTAAGGCATCCTTCAGGATTGACTACCGAATCTTTACGGCAAACAATATTGCGGAAGCGTATACACACCTTGAGCAGCACCCTGATATGCGCATCGTATTCTGCGATCAGCGAATGCCCGACAAAACCGGCGTACAGTTCTTTGAGGAGATGCGGCAACTTTATCCGCACCCGGTAAGAATCCTGCTGACAGGTTACGCAGACATTGAATCCGTTATTGAAGCCATTAATAGAAGCAACATTTATCGCTATGTAAAAAAACCCTGGATTGATGCTGATATAACAGGTGCTATTGAAGAGGCGAACCGGTACTACCTGGTAGATTCAATGCTTTCTATAAAGAATGATGAGTTACAGAAAGCGTATGATGAGCTGGATAAATTTGCTTATAGCGTTACTCATGATATAAGGAGGCCGCTCCTGAGTATACTCGGCGCCATTGATGTGGCCCAATATATTGACAATGTGGCTGAGCTAAAAGAAATGTTGGGTATGATGGAAGAATCAGTCAAAAATCTTGACAACTATATTCAGGATATACATGATTACTATAATATCAAACGTGGCGAGCTAAGCATAGAAGCCATTCATTTTGATGGTATAGCCAGTGAACAGGAAGAATCCTTTACCAGTTTCGCCACGTTGAACAATATACGGTTTATCGTAAACGTTTTTCAACGGGAAACTTTCCGTAGTGATAAGGTGTCTATAATTATGATTATCAATAACTTACTTTCTAATGCTTTCAAATACCAGCGGCACGGAGAGCAGGATAAATTTGTTGAACTGGATATAAAGGTAGAACTAGGCACGGCTACCATATCTGTGAAGGATAATGGCACGGGAATAGATGAAAACCATCTTCCCAATATATTCAACATGTTTTTCAGGGCAACTTCTGGTGAAATAGGTTCAGGGTTTGGTTTGTATAATGTGAAAAATGCGTTAACAAAACTTAATGGTAGTATTAAAGTAAATACAGAATTAGGAAAAGGCGCTGTTTTTGTAGTTACTGTTCCCAATAAATAATGAAAACGAATGACAGACCATAAGAAGGAATTTATTGTTATAGACGACAATAAGCTGGACTGTTTTATCGGGCAGAAAATAATCCTTAATTCTGGTGTCTGTGATAAAATATCGATATTCCTTGATGCCTCAGAAGCGCTTACTCACATAAATAATACAGCAGTTGGTGAGAACACAGGTAACGAAGGACAGATTATTATTTTTGTGGATATACAAATGCCTCTAATGAACGGATTTGAATTTGTAGAAGCATTTGAAAAATTACCTATGGATATACAGAAAAATTACGCGATATACATGCTTTCTTCTTCCATTAATGAAACTGACCTTAACCGGGTAGGGAATTACAACTCAATTAGGCAGGTTATAAGCAAACCGCTTTCCGTAAAAAAGCTGGTTTCCTTAATAGTATAATTTTCGCGAGCCGCGTTTATGAAAGTAATTTCTGCCTTAATAAGAATTCTAGCTGATCGTTAGAAATTGCCAGTTTTTCATTTAGCTGCCTGATCTTTTGTTTATCTTCAAAAACTTCGTAGGCGCGTTTAATGGTCATGTTAATCTCCTCTTCTATCCATGGTTTTGCAAGATAGTGATAGATTTTGCCTTTGTTTACAGCGTCAATGACCGCATTCATATCCGAGTAACCGGTGAGCAGTATGCGCATTGGGTCAGGATATTTTTCCAAAATTCTTTCAAGAAATTCTATGCCTGTCATATTGGGCATCCTCTGGTCGGTAAAAATAATTTCAACGGCTTTGGTTTCAAGGAACTTCAGTGCCTCGTCTCCGCTGTGCGCGAGGTAAACATGATGTTTTAAGCGAAAAGCTGCCTTAAAAGATATCAGGTTGTTTTCTTCATCATCAACATACAAAATGTTAATCTTCTTTTCTGCCATCGGTGATATAATTTTTTTAGTTTGTTCCGCGTGCATCTAAATTAATACATTACTAACGCATCCCGACCATATAAATTATTTGAATTATACAAAATTTATTATTTATGCGTTATTGGGGCACAGTATATTTAATTTCCTAAATATCCGATAATGATTCCAATTATACCCGTGAAAAGCATTAATGAAGAATATTGCCCGCTCATTTTAAGATTAGGCAACGCCATTGATAGAATATCCTTTGATAAACTAATTGAGTCAGATTCTTCAATTAGTATAATGGATGAACTGGATGGGCAGTTGAGGGAATTGGTTAAAAGTCTCAATCCTTCAATAAAAATTAAAAATGAAGAATATCCTTCATTTGTTGAAAACCATCTCGCTGGCCAAAATGCGTATGAATATGGTGCGTGGGTATTTTACCCGTGGAATAAAATGTTGATACATATATTGGATGAAGCGGAATTTGTAGAAGTAAGAACCAACAGGAACAGGTATAAAATTACCCGCGAAGAGCAGCAGGCGCTGGGTGAAAAAAAAATTGGCATCATCGGCTTGTCTGTGGGGCAGTCTATAGCGCTTACCCTTGCAATGGAACGGACCTGCGGTGAACTTCGCCTGGCTGACTTTGATACTGTGGAACTTAGTAATCTCAATCGCATCCGCACCGGCCTGCATAATCTTGGTTTAAGAAAAACAGTTATAGCTGCCCGGGAGATAAGTGAGATAGATCCTTTTCTACGCGTAAAGATATTTAATGATGGACTGACCAGGGAAAATATCGATGCATATTTCCAGGATGGTGGGTGTCTTGATCTGCTGGTAGAAGTTTGCGATGGCCTTGACATCAAGATACTCAGCCGTTTCAAAGCAAGGGAGCTAAAAGTTCCCGTGGTAATGGATACCAATGACCGGGGTATGCTGGACGTTGAAAGATTTGATCTCGAGCCAGGAAGGCCAATCCTGCACGGACTTGCCGGTGACCTTGACCCTTCAAAAATAAGCGGTCTCAGCAACGAAGAAAAGATACCTTACATTTTAAAGATGATTGGCGCAGAAACCATTTCCATGCGACTTAAAGCATCTATGCTGGAAGTGGAACAATCCATCAATACCTGGCCGCAGCTTGCCTCCTCTGTAGCACTGGGAGGGGCCATCACAACTGAAGTGTGCCGCAATATATTCCTCGACCAGTTTCATGATTCAGGCAGATATTACATTGACGTGAGTGAGCTCATTAAAGATAAACCAGCGATAGAAACTGTTCCTTCACCTGTTGCCGCAACTAACGGTTACGTAGAACCGCTTTTACTTACACAAAAAGATCTCAATCTAATAGCCGGAAAATACAAGTCGCCCAATACACCCGGAGTAGTTACACCGGATGAGCTGCAACAACTGATTACGGCTGCAAGTCTTGCCCCATCAGGTGGTAATGCCCAGCCATGGAAATTTCTTTACCAGGATAATAACCTGTTCATCTTTCACGACGAATTTTACTCATACTCTCTGCTCGATTATAATAAGCTCGGTTCCTACATAGCATTCGGTGCCATGATCGAGAACATTGAACTTAAAGCCGCTTCATTATCATTGTCAGCTACCACCGTCAGTTTCCCACTGAAGGATGACAACAGGTTAATTGCTGTGATTTATTTCTCCAGGAAAGTCATCGACAACCCATTTCTGTACCTGGCACCCGTAATAGGAGAGCGGCTCACTAACAGGAACGTCTCCGAAAGAAAATTGTTGAGTAAAGCAGATTCGGCTGCATTGCAGGTTATCACTTCTACCATACCTGGCGCTAACTTACAGATGTTTGATGCCGAAGAAAGCCTTAAAGAATTTGATGAGATACTAACCAATACCGAAAGATTACGATTTCTTCACCCGCAGGGCCATTATGACACTTTTGTAAGGGAGCTCAGGTTCACAAAAGAGGAGATAGAAACTACCACTGACGGTCTCGATGTAAACACGCTGAACCTTAAACAAAGTGATATTGCTGCCCTTACCATTGCAAAGGATCCAACTGCGATCTCTTTTTTGCACGGGCTGAACAAAGGATCGGGATTTAAAAAAATTTCCAGCAAGAACATTCTGTCAGCTTCTTCTATTGGTGTTATTAGTATGGATGGTAATAGTCCGGCGCATTATCTACAGGCCGGGCGTGCGCTGGAACGCGTATGGCTGGAAGCTAATTTCAGGGGGCTCGCGTTTCAGCCGATTTCTCAGATAGTGTTTATGCTGGACCTGCTAAAATCGGCAGGTTACCAGCATTTTAATCGCTATGAACAAAATGAGCTTGCAAAGATCCAGGATAGGTTTTCAAAAATAGTAAAGCCTGGTAATCGTTTACCTGTATTTGTGTTTAGGGTATGCTATGCAGACGCACCAATTATCCGCTCATTACGACGACCGATACACGAAATGTTTTTTGTAAATTAATTATAAAGTCGTTTATTACAATTTAGCATTTGGAGATTGCTGGCTGCGAATAGTTTAACTCTTTGCAGTAAATGAATTGGCCCTATTCTCCGTATTATTCCGCTACTATGAGGCCCCGGGCTTACAAATGGCGTCATTAAACCCTATCGAAAATTTTAATGAATGCTAAAAATAAGAACTTTTAGAGCAATAGATGATCCCGATTCCTGTAAGATATTTGCTGAAGGGCATGCGAAAGTTCTACTTGATTATGGCGTTACCAAAGTTACTTCTTCCAGTGCAAGTTGGTTTTATAACCCTTCCGTATATGTTATGATTGCGGAAAGAATGGATACGGAAGAAACAGTCGGCGGTATCCGGATCCATATCGCTGATGGGGTTACACATTTGCCCATGGAGGATGCCATATCCGTAGTAGATACAGGGGTGTATAATCTCATCGAGCAATACACAGCAGCAGGCACAGCTGAACTATGCGGCCTCTGGAACTCAAAAACAACAGCAGGGCTCGGAATAGGTAGCTTTTACCTGATGCGGGCAGGCATAGCTGCAGCAACAAGGCTTAATCTTAAAACGCTGTTCGCGCTTTGCGCACCACACACGCTAAAAATAAGTGTTGACAAAGGTTTTGAAGTAGAAAGATCTATCGGCAAGGAAGGAACATTTATCTATCCAAAATTAGACCTGCTCGCCACGACCATCATTATTAAAAACCTCGCAAACTTACCCAATGCCCTGCCGAGTGAAAAGAAACTTATCGATGAACTACGCGAAAAATCAAAACTGGTGCGCGTAGAGTCAGGACCCAAAGGTGACATGGAGATTTATTATGACTTTTCGAATTTCCGCATCAACACTCCGATGGAAATAAATTCCCTGGCTTAACACGCTGATAACTTACGTCCGCCTCTTATCTCACATTTAACAGCGTAAATTTAAACGCCGTTACCGAGCTTTTCTGACTGAGAATTCTGGCATTTGTATGTGAAGGCATATGCCCATTAAACTTCATCCAGACTTATTTGTCAGACAAACTGGAAATTCGTTACTAAAAAAAATTATATGAAGGGAACCCGGAAACTATTCAGAAAGATATTCGTTGTAATGATACTGGGACTGATCTCTTCCTCTTTTTTTCATGCTCCCGCACCCGAAAAAGCTTCATTGAATTTCCCCTACAAAATGGCGGGCTTAACAAAGCAACAGGCGGCCGCGCACCTTCTGAGCCGTTTTAGTTATGGCGCCACGCCCGGGCAGGTAGATGAATTGGTAAGCCTCGGACTGGAGAAATGGTTCCAGCAGCAACTGGAAGCGAACTTACCCGATGACTCCCTGAACAAGGTGCTGAAAGGGTACGAAACTTTTCATATGTCGAACACCCAAATTGTTAATAAATTCCCCCGTGCTCCGCAGGTATTAAGAATGGCCATTAAAGAAGGTTTCATCGATAAAGACTCTGTCAACAAAAGCGATAAAAAGGAATACAGGAATCAACTAGCATCTTACATGCAGCAAAAAGGTTTCAAACCTCAACAGGAATTATACCGGGAGTTTATCAACCAGAAGATATTAAGAGCCACCTATTCAAAAAACCAGTTAAAGGAACTGTTGACCGATTTTTGGTTTAATCATTTCAATGTATCGATGACAAAAAACGATTGTGCGGAATTTATCCCTGCTTACGAACGGGACGTTATCCGTCCAAATGTATTTGGCAAATTCGAGGACATTCTTATCGCCACTGCACAGTCGCCGGCAATGCTATTATACCTGGACAATTTCAGCAGTACAGCAGATGAGTCCGATGCAAACCGCGTACCTCTTCAAAGAATGAAAGCAGGCCGGAACAGTAAGAAGGATGATACATCAAGGGCGGGGGCGAAGATGTTTAAACAACTGCAACAAAAAAAATCCGGCGGAATAAATGAGAACTACGCGCGTGAAGTAATGGAACTGCATACTCTTGGAGTTGACGGCGGATATACCCAGCAGGATGTTACCCAGGCAGCCAGGGTTTTAACCGGGTGGACAGTGTACCCAATGGGCGACTACGGCAATGCAAACGCTATCAGGAAAGTTATTGATAGAATAGGTGAGGATAAGCTTACCGAGCGCGGGTTTGTGCACAAAGGAGATTTTCTGTTTGCCATGAACAGGCATGATAATAAGGAAAAACAGGTGCTGGGTAAAAAATTTTCTGCAAATGGTGGTTATGAGGAAGGAGTGCAGCTGCTGAGAATGCTTGCCCAAAACGCCTCCACCGCGCGTTTTATATCTACTAAAATTGCCACCAGGTTTGTAAGCGATCAGCCTCCATCATCATTGATTGATAGAATGACGAAAACATTTTTGCAAAAAAACGGTGATACCAGGGAACTACTTTTAACAATGGTATACTCACCAGAGTTCTGGCAGAAGCAAACGCTGCGCGAAAAAACAAAGTCTCCCTTCGAACTTACGATAAGCGCTGTTCGTAGCCTTAACGCCGCTGTTACCCAGCCTTATCAATTATATAACTGGATCACAAAGATGGGACAGAAAATGTATTACTACCAGGCGCCCACAGGTTTTCCTGACAAAGGGCAATACTGGATAAATACCGGCTCCCTGCTTAGCCGTATGAATTTCGGCCTCGCACTTGCGTCACAACGGATACCAGGACTTCATTTTGACCTGGTAGCTCTCAATAACCGGCACGAGCCTGAAAGCGCCGAAGCCGCGTTGGTGGTTTATAGCAAAATCTTTATGCCTGAAAGAAATCTCGATGAAACGGTTAAGCGACTTACACCATTGCTGAACGATCCAGATTTAGATAAAAAAGTTGGTGAGGCAGCAGGCAGGACTGTTGTGCCAAACGGGGGGGATATGGCAGCATCCGAATCGAAGATGAATGATGAGATGAGCGATATGAAACAACGCGACAAGCCTACGAAAAAGGGACCGGGCAGGGGCGGTTATGCATCTGTGCAAACAGTGAGTGGTAACAATTCCATGTTGTCGCAGGTTGTGGGTATAATAATTGGGTCACCGGAATTTCAACGCAGGTGAGCAGTTACCCTCGGCCGATACAAGGAACGAGTTTGAGTTGCAGACTGCCTCTTTGCCGCACTGTGTTGTTCCCTGGTATTCCTCTAAGGAATAAAAGAATCTCTGGTTAAATTACTATTAATATTTTTTCTATGACATCCAGAAGAGGATTTTTAAAAGCGGGTGGGTTGGTTATGTTTGGCGTTGGCGTGGGAGGAGTTCCCGCATTTGTTGCGCGTGCTGCCGGCAGCCAAAAAGCAACTGCGCTTTACAAGAAGAAAAAAATAATGGTTTGCATCTTCCAGCGTGGCGCGATGGACGGTTTGATGGCTGTAACGCCCTTTACGGATGAGAACCTGAAAAAGGCACGTCCGGCACTGTTTATTTCTGCTGCCCAAGGTGCAGGAGACAGGCCGCTGATTGATCTTGACGGTCATTTCGGTCTTCACCCTTCGTTGGCTACTTTTGAGCCATTGTACCGAGAAAAACGTTTGGCGATCGTTCATGGCATCGGCTCACCCAATAATACCCGCTCTCATTTTGATGCACAGGATTACATGGAATCGGGCACACCGTTTAATAAAGGCACATCCAGTGGATGGCTTAACCGTGCTGTCGGGCTACTCGGTCATGATGCCACCCCGTTTCGGGCAGTGAGTCTTACTTCCTCCATGCCGCGGTCTTTTTATGGTGATAACCCTTCTGTTGCCATTAGTAACCTGCAGGACTTTTCTATACAAATGCGGGGAAACCCACTCGGCGCGAATATGGCATCGAAAAGTTTTGAGGACCTTTATGACAAAACATCTTCCGGGCTGCTGAAGGAAACCGGCAAGGAAAGTTTTGATGCCGTGAAAATGTTGCAAAAAACCAATACCAGGAATTATAAACCGGAAAATAATGCGGTGTATCCCAACAGTGCACTGGGTAATTCTTTAAAACAGATCGCACAACTGATAAAGATGGATGTGGGCCTGGAAGTAGCTTTTACCGAATCTGGCGGGTGGGATACGCATTTTAACCAGGGCGCAGGCAATGGCATCTTCGCGCGTAACGTCACTGACCTAAGCACCAGCATCACAGCTTTTTGGACAGATCTTGGATCTTACCAGGACGACCTGGCAGTAATGACCATGACCGAGTTTGGCCGTACCGTAAAACAAAACGGCACGGGGGGCACCGACCATGGCAGAGCCTCCTGTAACTTTATTTTGGGCAACGACGTTAACGGTGGCATTGTTCATGGCAGTATGTTACCGCTGGCTTATGAAAACCTGGAAGATGGCAGGGACCTTGCCGTAACCACCGACTTCAGGGCCGTATTCGGCGAGGTAGCGAACAGGCATTTGAAGATCAGCAACGACCAGGTGTTGTTCCCGGATTGGAAGGGTAAAAAGATTGGAGTTATGAAGGCGTAACGTAAAGCAATAGGTGGTTATTTTTTAGTCCAGAACTACGCCCGTTTCATTTATTTTACTGATATTAGTGAACTAAATGAAAGCAGCTACCATACACGATATCAAGGAAGAGCTTACCAACCTGCCCGCGTCAAAAGTACTGGAACTCTGCCTCCGACTCGCGAAGTATAAGAAAGAAAACAAAGAACTGCTAAGCTATCTCCTGTTTGAATCTCATGACGAGCCGGCTTTTGTGGAAAATGCAAAAAAGGAATTAAATGGCTATTTCGAGGAGATAAAAGGACAGAATGCCTATCTCACCAAAAAAGCCCTGCGTAAGATTTTAAGGATCATTACAAAATATAGCAGGCATACCGGCTCAAAACAAACCGAACTTGAACTGCTGATCCATTTTTGCAAGGATGTAAGAACTTATGGTATTCAATATCACAAAAACACAGCTTTAAAAAATATCTATGATAGACAGATCAAAAAAGTTAAAAGCATTGTTATACTTCTTCACGACGACCTGCAATTTGATTTTAAGAAAGAAATCGCGTTGATTGAGGTTTGAGGTTTGAGGTATGGGGTATGAGGTATGGGTGTCGGATGGTTGATTTTGTCATTAGTTTTAATTTACTTAATTGTTAGTTATGTATATGCGAAGTTTTTTTTGCCTGTTGTTTTTCCTGACTGGAATAACTGTTATGGCCCAGGATGATGACAATCCAGATTACAGGAGTAAAAAAGATAATTTCACAAAAATGAGGGAGAAAGACCTGCAAAGTGATCTTGCTGCCTTTGCCATGGCCGGCATTGATGAAAGCACTGGAAAACTTCCTTTGAA
>JBBPYM010000130.1:0-3482 GCA_038199905.1 Chitinophagales bacterium
AAAACTTTGACGGAACTGATGCGCGCATCAGCGATCCATTCGCACGTCTGACACCTTTCTTACAAATATTTGATAAAATACCTGCTAATTGGGGATATCCCGGACAGCCGGATGGTTGGTCATTTATGACTGAATTATATAAAAAAGCACGGAGAGCTCCGCGCATCTCTTTAAATGATCAGGCTAAGAGAGACTTTGTGTATGAGACATTGTGTGATTTTACTAAAATGGATTGGCAGTTATTTTTTCAAGCCTGGGGAATCCAAATAAGTTCACTTTCTATTAATAAAAAATCAGCGATCTATCCTATGCTGAAACAAGAGATATGGAAATATAATCCATTGACCAGGAAAGGTGGTGATACTTTCTTTGATTTATATTCACGATCCACCTGGACTATTACGACAAATTCTGAAGAAACAGCTCAGGAAGGTGATGCACCAAGAGGCAGAGCAATAGCGGTTTTGGATGGTGATATTTCTACTTTCTGGCACACTAATTATTCAGGAGCTGCCCCCAATCCTCCGCACTGGTTACGGATAGATATGGGCAAATCTCTAAAAGTAAAAGGTTTCAAAATAACCCAGAGGCAAAATAATCAGCCTGTAAAAAATCTTAAGATAGAAACAAGTATGAATGGAACTGATTGGACCGTTGTTGCGGGAAGCCCTTTTCTCGTAGCCAGGATAAATGCACAGCAATTATTTGAATTACCAGAAGCAATCTCCTTCAGGTACTTTAGACTTACTGTTGGAAGTAATGCTGATACCTGGACGGGTGGCAAGTTTGCCATGCTCGCTGAAGTAGATGTGATCAAGCCCTAAAATAATATTCCGGAAGAATAAAAATAAGTAAAATGAATACGAAGAAATCAGGTTTTCTGTTATTGATATTTGTGCCCTTAATGTGCATTATTGTTATAACGGGTTGTAAAAAATACACTGATCCTCCACCGTTTTTTGAACAAAATGAGGATACGGTTTCGCTTGTAAAAAGGAAAATACTGGTGATCGGTATTGATGGGGCAGTCGGTAAGGAATATAAGGAGTTGAAGCCTAAAACCTTTATGGAGATGAAGAAACATGCGAAGTACAGTTGGGAAGCAGTTTCTGACGAATCCACAACGGATGCTTCCAGTTGGAAAACGCTGATGTCTGGTGTTTCTTTTTTCCGTCACGGGATAAAGGATAGCTCATTGGTTTATACTCAACCTACGGGGTCCAGTGAGCATGCACCGATTATTACCTATCCTTCTTTTTTGAGCTACTTACTGACTACAACCAAAGCAGATACCAAAGTAGCTTTTATTACTTCCTGGCCAGAGCTCTTGTTAAGATTAGTTCCGGAAGTGGAAACAAAAATACCCGTAGGGAATGATGCAGTCGTAAAAGATTCTGCCATCAGCGTAGTAAAGAATCCAAGATCAGAAGTAGTGTTCGTTCAATTTAATAGTGTGGCGAAAGCAGGCTTGCAGGATGGTTTTTCTGCACAATCAGCAGGGTACAAAGCAGCCGTGGATAAAGTTGACGGGTATATCGGAGAAATAATGACGGCGTTAAAATCAAGGCCTGAATACAATAAAAATGAAGAGTGGCTGGTAGTTGTAACCGGCACGCATGGAGGTAAGGGCAAATCTTATGGTGGTTCATCTACTGCAGAAACCAATGTACCTACTTTGTATTATAATGAAAAGTTTGTTGAAAAAGAATTTGTAACTGCCGGTGCATTTTCCGGTGTTGAAATCAAAGGGCAGAATGCCGCAGCAGTTAAAGCGAGATTATTAAATGATGGCGGTTTGTACAATTCCAAAAGAGGACAACAAACTATCCAGATAAAAGTAAAAGGGACGTCCGGTTCTTATCCGCACTTCTTTTCCACTATGTCTCCATGGCCAAGTACACCGGGTTGGTCTATGTTTACCACCGGTAGTGAGTGGTCTGTTTCAATCAGATCCACCACAAGCGGCGAGCGAAGATTGCAAAATAACCGTCGTGCTGTTTTTGATGGACAGTGGCATACGCTTACTTTTTCCATAGTAGATAGTGCCGGAAAAATGTACGCAAGAAAATATACAGATGGCATTCGCCACGATCAGACAGATATTACCACAATTTATGACGGCGGTGGAACGGTTGTATCGAATTCGCCTATGACCTTAGGTTTTGGAGCAGATCCCGGACAGGGATCTTCCACTTTTTTTTCCGCTGATGCGATGATATTCAATACCGGTCTTACGGATGAAGAGATCTAGAGTAGTATTTGTATGATAGATATCACTCAACATCCAAAATATGCCAACCTTATCGGCTACTGGCCGGCAAACGATGGTTTTGGCGGACGCTTTAAAAACAAAGCGCCCGGACAAACTGCGGATTTCGTTCTATCCGGTCCATACCAATGGACAGCAGTAGAAAGTCTTCCATGTACCATAACACCCGTAAACGATCCGACAAAAGAAAGTCTGCTTGTAAAAGCAGTTGACCTGGCGCCAATTTTCTTTTACTGGCTCCGCCTGGAGCCCAAAGATAATTGGGGTTTGGAAGGAACAAACTGGTTGAGTAAATATGAGATTGAGTTTGTGGGAATATAGGTTTCAATTAAGAATTAAGAATTAAGGAGTTGGAGCTTTATAATTTTATATAAAAGCTTTAAAAAATGCGTCTTTTATAGGCGCATTTTTTATTTGGTCTACATGTGTCATCACCTCGCTGCTGGTGGTTCACTGCTCATGGTTGATGGCTAATTTATATTGCGTCCCATCGGGGTTTTTCGATTTTAAACAATTGAAATAAAAAGACCAATTCTATTTATAGACCTGTATGGTTTTGGAAGCTTTATCCTATAGTAGACCTATAAGGTTTCTAAAACCTTATAGGTCTTGGTAAAAGTTCATTATAGGCCTGTCCCGTTTTTCTCGGGAAAACCCCGATGTCTGGATGTCACTGCATAATTTTAATCTCATATCTTTCTAAAATAGGGAGGTTCAGGGATCGAGTTTTCCTGGTCAAGGACGCGTGGCTTCTGTAGTTAGCATGATTTTTTGGGCCTCTGAAAGATGTATTAGTGAGAACACGATAGTTTAAAAAAATCCTTTTTTGATTATGGTTCAAGCAGCCGAAGCGTTCCGACCTGACAATTTTATTCGATTTGTGAAAATATGGTCAGGCGTTGTATTTCAGCTGCCTGAACGATATGTCAGTCAGCAGGGTTTCCCGTTTTTAATCCATAGAAATCCATTCAGCCTCTTCCTTCTTTTTTTCTGGAGAAACCCTGATGCCTGGACAAAGTTGCACAATTTTAACCCGTAATCACTAGTAGAAATCAAACTTAGTAATTCACACCTCTCATTACGGTTCACAGTTTGTAGCGAATAGGTTGTAATTTTAAATATGTATTTGCAACAGTTATTAGCTCTATTTAAAAATCCCGGTTGATACCTACCAACCACAACCTACTCCCCATGGAACAAAAACCCAGGCCCT
>JBBPYM010000131.1:0-12167 GCA_038199905.1 Chitinophagales bacterium
CCACAAGGGACACTAAGACGGCACTAAGGACACCAGGAGAACGTGACAAGAAACGATTTACCTAAATTTAAAAAGGTCTTCCCGTATATTATCCGCATATCCTTGTGCCCCTTGTGCCTTCTTTGTGTGCTTCGTGGTTAAGAAAACTCGTCGTTTATCAGACTCCCACGGGATCAAACAATTTTTTAACCACAAGGGACACTAAGACGGCACTAAGGACACCAGGAGAACGTGACAAGAAACGATTTACCTAAATTTAAAAAGGTCTTCCCGTATTTCATCCGCATATCCTTGTGCCCCTTGTACCTTCTTTGTGTGCTTCGTGGTTAAGAAAAGCTTCGAACATCAGACCCTCGGCGAATGAAACAGTTTCTTAAACCACACAAGGGAGGCACTCAGGGCACGACGAGAACGTGACAAGAAACGATTAACCCGCTATTAGACCTTGACGGCAGTTGTACCACCCACCTCCAAACTTATATCCACCGGTTTATTTTGTTTCCATGCACCGCTGGTAAAATCAGGCACATCAATAGAATTGGAACGATGAGACACTGAATATTCGCTTAACGGTGCGATGGCGCTCCACAAAGCCGCGTCATAAACATCCTGGTCAAGCGGCAAACCATTGCGCAGGCAGTCTATCAGCCGCCAGTCCATCAGGAAATCCATACCGCCATGTCCCCCAACCTGTTTAGCCAGTTCACCCACTTTTTTTACAATAGCTGGCCTGTATTGGTCTTCCAGGCTTTTTAGCTCTGCCTCAGTAAACCATTTATCTTTATCATTGGCGACCTTACCGGGCAGCGGGTATTTCAAAGCTGAGCCCTTGGTTCCGCTCACCTTGTGGATACGTGAATATACATTTGGTGAAGTAACATCATGCTGGAGCATGATCGTTCTGCCTTTGTTGGTGCGGATAACCGTGGTGTTCATATTACCCCGGTACGTCTTATTTGCATACTGCTTGTAAAAATCGTCTTTTGCTGCAAGTTTCTTTGCCATGTCACCCATCTGGTAATCGATGCTCGACATTGAAACCAGGTACTCCATCTTATCACCCCTGTTAATGTTCATGATCTGGCATACAGGGCCCAGGCCGTGAGTAGGGTATAAGTTGCCACTTTTGCCAATATTTTCTTTCAGGCGCCACATATCATAGTAGCCATCCTTCGCAAAATTCGAGTCCAACAGGCAATGAATATAAGCGCCTTCGGCATGAACGATCTCGCCAAAAAATCCTTGGCGGGCCATGTTAAGTGTCATCAGCTCAAAAAAATCATAACAACAATTCTCGAGCATCATACAATGTTTGCGGGTCTTTTCAGACACTTTTACCATCTGCCAGCACTCATCGATGGTAATTGCTGCAGGCACTTCAATGGCCACGTGTTTGCCCTGTTCCATTGCGTAAACTGCCATGGCAGCGTGCATGTTCCATGGTGTGGCAATATAAATGAGATCAATGTCTTTACGATCGCACATCTTTTTCCATTCCTCCTTATTGCCCGAATAAGTTTTCAGCGACTGTTCAGGATTCTGCACCATTTTTTGTGCGCGGAGGACTTTGTCTTCTCTTACATCACAAAGACCCATAACTTTTACACCTTCCAGTTTCGTCATGTTGCGTAGATGACTCGGCCCTCGGTTGCCAAGCCCGATAAAACCAACTCGCACGGTTTCCATTTTTGGCGCGGCATAACCACACATGTTAAACTGCTGGCTATAGCTGTTGTCGGCGGCTTTAATAATATTTTCGGTGGAAGATTCTCCGGCAAAACCTTTAAGTACGCCACCAGCAATGCCCAGGCCAGCCAGGCTCGTATGTTTCAGAAAATTCCTGCGGTTATCTTTCATAACAATTTTTTTTTAGATGGTTAAGATATAAATTTTATTCAACTAAAAACGGAAGCTGGCTCTTTTCCCGAAACTTAGATTTTGATGAAAACTTTCTTCCTGTACATCCAGTACAAAATTAGCCATTCAAATAGCAGCACAAGCAAACCTTCTACAAGCGTTTAATAAGCACTGCCGAAAACCTGGTTATATGTGTGCCCTAAGTGAATCTGAAGTGAACTTTCAATCAGCGACCGCATACCTCCATCTGCTATCACATAAGCTGCAATCGAATTTGTACCTATTACCAGCAGGAAGAATGACCATTTCTTTTTATCAGACATATCTATCAGCCTGTAACAAAAAGCAAGGAATAAAAAGCACATGCCACAACTGAAGATGGTCCATGCGGGCGTCCAGATACGCTTTACAATTGGATTTATTCCCAGGGCATGAATAACAACTCCTGTTATTGTTAATACGGTACCTGTTATTAAAAATGATTTTAGTTTGGCGGATGGTGCAGTTGCAGCATGTAGTGTTTTACCGGCAAATAATCCTATGATCATTGTGCCTAGGGTTGGAATAAAACTCAACGTCGCATAGCCGCCACCGTTTCTTATAAATGGTTTTTCGCGTGGGAAAAGATTTAAGAACCACCTGTCAAAGGCCCAGGCAAGGTTGGTGTTTTTATTCCAGTGAGCAGAGAGTCCCTGCATGTTGTGCTCCCAGTTTGGCGCTACACCCACTGCGGCATAATCAAATGCAGGTCCTGGTAATGGATACAATACAAAGGCAAGCCAGTACCCGACAAGCAAAACGATCAAAGCGGTTAGCTGTACCCGTTGGGAATAGTACGACAATACCACCAGGAAAGTATACCCAAGTCCAATTTGCGTAAGGGTATCTTCAAATGTGAAATTGGTTTGCCTGGCATGCATGGAACGCAGGAATATTCCTAAGAAGATCAATATTAAAGATCGCTTGAGCGTATGTGCCATCACTTGCCCAAAGGTGGCGCCTTTATTTTTCCGACCGGCAATTGAAAATGGTAAAACAGCACCTACTAAAAATGTAAATGAAGGCTGGATCATGTCATGGAGCGACAGCCACGTCCACGGAACATGGCCCTGGTTAAAAGCAAGGAACTGCCAGAAACCGCTACCGGGAAGTGCCTCTGAAACATCTGATAAAGAAAGTACTTCACCCATCATAAGCAACATTACAAAACCACGATACACATCCACCGATGCTATCCTGCGACCGGGCATTGCAGGGTTTACAACAGCCCCGGAAACAGCATGTTCTGACGCGGCTTTCCCCTGTTCATCAGGCGTTGAATGTTTCATAGATTATTATTTTGGATGATGCACGCTGAAGTTATTTAATAATTTGCATTTCCATCTGCCATTTTCTTTGTCACAACATTTTTATTTTGTAATCGGTGATGCAGGTCCGCCATAATTTCAACAAACCTTTTATTTAATAGAACAACTTATGCCGATCACTCATTTGGGATACTGAACAGGAACAACAGGCGCACTATGGAGCAGGATAGCACAATATAATTGCTTGGTTTTAAACAGGACTCGTTGAAGAAATATACAGGCAAGTCATTGTCTGAAGTAGCAAAGATCCGCGGCTCATCACCCGAAGAAACCGCCATGGACCTGATTGTTCACGATAGCACGAGAATCAGTACCGCCTATTTTTTGATGAGTGAAGAAAACGTGAAGAAGCAACTTGTATTGCCCTGGATGAGTTTTGGTTCAGATGAAGGTTCTTATACACCGGAAGGTGTTTTCTTAAAATCAAATGCGCATCCCAGGGCTTATGGAAACTTTGCTAGGGTGATTGGAAAATACTCAAGGGATGAACATTTGCTGTCATTACAGGAAGCAATCAGGAAGTTATCTAACCTGCCTGCATTGAACCTGAAGCTTAAAAAAGGGGCGCGCTTAAAGTTGGCTACTACGCAGACGTTTTAGTTTTTGATCTTGAAAAGATTAGTGATCCGTCAACGTTTGAAAAACCGCACCAGTTCTCGACAGGTATGGTATACGTGTTTGTGAATGGCACACAAGTGCTAAAAGATGGTGAACATGCTGGCTCAAAACCCGGCAGATTTGTTAAGGGACCGGGCTATACGGATAAGTAAGGATTGTTGAGAGATCAAAACATCCGGCCCACCCCGGCAATGGAATCATAACAATTGCCAAAGATGGACTTTGCAAAGAACTGCGGTAGCAGGTGACTACATGGAGTACTGCTGGCATTGATTTATACAAGAAGGCCGGAGCCGTACTTGACCAGGTTAAAATAAATTGCGATCTTTAAATAAATACAAGAAAGCAAACTATTGAGCTTTTATATTGTGATTAATGGTGAATATTAATTCACAATGTATGTTTTTGATTATTGCTTTCTCGCTAAGTAAAGCCATTCCATCTTATGGAGCAGCAAGGAAAAATAACGCCGTTCGAAATATTTGCTTTATTTATAATCTACAAATCATTAACTTAGAAGGAAATCTCTTCTACGTTCATGAACAGATCAGGACCAATAATTATTGTAGATGACGACTCCGATGACCTTGAATTATTTGAACTTGCATTAAAGTCCCTTGGGGTAAAAAACAGGGTGATACTTTTTAGTGAAGGCAAATCATTCATTGAGTTTTTGAGGAAAAAAAACGAATTGGTTTTTTTTATTTTGTGTGATATAAATATGCCGCAGATGGATGGATTCCAACTCAGGGAACAGATTTCCGGCGATTCACAGCTTGCCTCTATTTCAATTCCGTTTATTTTCTTTTCAACTTCCGGTGATATTAACCAGATCACACGCGCCTATAAATCTCCGATACAGGGATATTTTATGAAACCCTCCAATTTTGAAGACATTAAAAAGATGTTCGCCTCCATTATTTCGTATTGGGACAGTTGCACCCACCCTGTGGCAACCCTTTCATAAATCCAAATCATAGACCTGAAGGCCGGCTTCCCGGAAAATACTAAATTCGCTTAAAAGCCGTTTTACACAATTAAGAAAACTGTTCCACGGTATACCAACACTTTGAGTTGCACTTAGGTATAGAAAGGTGTGTGCTTTAATAAACTATTAAAACGAAGGACGTCAAACAGATCATTCAAAAACTCGCAAGGGAGGAGTTTGTTCCCAATCCCGGCAGCTATCCTGCCCAGTCAGGAACACTAACAGATTGTGGTGTCGAAAATGTGGTAGAGTGGGCAACAAACATGTGGGAAAGCAGGAGCGATGAAGAGATGAACAGGGATTTTCAACTTGGACTGCATCCAGATGTTTACATTGCCTGGGCACTCAAGGCTTCAGCTCCATGCCATAGGAAGGAAAATTTTTGGGCTATTTTTTTTACCGCAAAGTGCTCAGAGAGAAAGCGAAAAGGAACACAAAGGAAAAGAAACGTTGCGGTCCTTTGCGCTTCCTCTTTGCGCACTTTTTCGGTTCATAACGCATGCTGATTTAGTAGATTAATTTAACCATTGATACATGGTCTGATATTTGGTAAATTGCAGTTTACTAATCAATTCCAGATGCTATGAGTAGACTGATAATTATATCAAACCGCCTGCCTTATTCGATTGAAAAAAAGGGTGAAACTATGGGTTTAAGGCAAAGTTCTGGTGGGCTGGTGTCTGCGCTTAACAGCTATTTCGAGCAGGGAGAGACAGATGGGAGCAGCTTCTCCGAAAAGATGTGGATTGGCAGTGCCGACTTTTTACCACAGGAATGGGAACAAATAGACCATAGTACCGATAACAGTAATTTCGCGATAGAGCCCATTTTTATTGAGGCTGATTTATATACGGCATTTTACAACGGGTTTTCCAACTCAACCCTATGGCCATTGTTTCATTATTTTCCATCGCTGGTAGAATACAAGAAGGAAAATTTTGCGGCTTACGAACAAGTTAATAATCTCTTTGCTGAAAAAATAGTGTCTATTTTACAAGATGATGACACTGTATGGATTCATGATTACCAGTTAATGCTGCTGCCTGACATGATCCGTAAATTGAAGCCAACTGCTACAATTGGTTTCTTTCTGCATATCCCGTTTCCCTCCTACGAAATTTTCAGGTTGTTGCCAACAAAATGGAAAAAAAGCCTGGTACAAGGAATGTTGGGCGCTGACCTTGTTGGCTTTCACACCCATGACTATGCGCATTACTTTATCCAGTCTTGCAAAATGTTGCTTGGGGTCGAGCACCAATTCAACAAATTACAATACAATAATCACCTTGTGAAAGTGGAGCTTTTCCCAATAGGTATTGACTTTGAAAAATTTACGAACGCGGGAAAAGATCCTGAAATACTGGCTTTGAAGGCACTTATCAAAAGCGCGTATCCTGATAAAAGAATAATTTATTCTGTAGACAGGCTTGATTATTCAAAAGGGCTGATGTACCGCCTCAATGGGTTTGAGGAGTTCCTGGATACATTTCCGGAATGGAAGGAGAAGGTGGTATTCATCTTGAATGTGATTCCATCCCGCGATGAGATTCCCGCCTACATTGATAGAAAAAAACAGATAGAAGAAAAGATAAGTGGCATAAACGGAAGATTATCAACACTGCAATGGCAGCCTATTATTTACAGGTATGGACATTCCGGCTTCGAAGAATTGTCTGCTTTATACCAGGCCGCAGACATTGCTTTAATAACGCCGTTAAGGGATGGGATGAACCTGGTTGCAAAAGAGTACGTTGCCAGTTGTGCCGCCCAAACTGGAGTTTTGATTTTAAGTGAACTTACAGGTGCCGCCAGCGAATTGAATGAAGCAGTGCTTGTTAACCCCACTGATTCAGGTGAACTGTCTAATGCAATCCTGTATGCGTTAAATATGTCGCCAGTAGAACAAAAACAGCGTATGGCTTTAATGCAGAAAAGATTAAAGGATTATGACGTGTTCCGTTGGGTAAATGATTTTCTTGACCAGTTGATCGAGGTAAAAGATGAACAAAGAAAGCTTTCCGTGAAGCTGATGAATATTGGGAGTATGGAGAAGATCACTAAGGATTATAACATAGCATCCAAAAGAATGATCTTGCTCGATTATGATGGAACGCTGGCTCCCTTTACACGCATCCCTTCCCAGGCAAGTCCACAACAGGAGCTACTAAAGGTATTAAGGGACCTTACATCCGATAAAAAAAATGACGTTGTAATAATAAGCGGAAGGGATGCTGATACGCTAGACGACTGGTTGGGTGATATTCCGTTACACCTGGTGGCTGAACATGGCGCTTTTATCAAAAGAAAAGATTATGACTGGGAACAACAAAGTACCATCCTGCCAGACTGGAAAGATCAGATCCGACCGATCCTGCAGTTGTTCGTAACACGTTGCGCCGGGTCGTTTATTGAAGAGAAAAGAAATACAATGGTATGGCATTACAGGAACACTCATCCCGACCTGGGCTTTATACGTTCGCGTGAACTGATGAACAACTTACTGCAATTAACAGCAAACAGTTCCTTACAGGTTATTGATGGCAATAAGGTGCTTGAGGTAAGACTAACGGGTTTTGACAAAGGCATAACAGCCTTAAAACTTATTAAGATCACGGAGCCTGACTTTATACTATGTATGGGCGATGACACTACGGATGAAGATATGTTCAAAGTGTTAGAAGACCAGGCTTATACAATTAAAATCGGACTGGGTGCTACCGCGGCTCACTTTAATATACGATCACAGCAAAGTGCACTTCCATTGTTATCAAAATTAATCACACCTATAAAAAAAGAATCAGATGTCCATTCATAAATATAATATGGGAGTAATAGGCAATTGTTCCTATATCGGGTATGTAGACCTGTATGCAGACGTTAAATGGTTATGTATGCCCCGCTTCGACAGCAGTTTTTTATTCGGATCACTGCTCGATGAAGAGAAGGGTGGCCATTTTTCCATCCAGCCGGCCACCGACCTCTATCAGAGCCGCCAGTATTATCTTCCCAACACAAACATTCTCTGTACTGAGTTTAGTATGGAAGATGCAAGGTTCCGGGTTATAGATTGCGCGCCAAGGATGATAATCCATGAACGTCAGTTTAAACCTTCAATGCTGGTGCGCAAAATAGAACTGATCAGCGGCGACCCGGTTATAAAAATATGCTGCAGCCCCCGAGGGGATTATGGTGCCGTTGTTCCCGAAGTGGTAACAGCAAGTAACCATATACGTTACCTCAACCTTAACGCACAGGTGCGCCTGACCACCGATGTTCCTTTGAATTATGTTCTGCAGGAACAAGGCTTTGTGCTGGACCAGGACAGGTACGTGATTCTTACTTTTGGTGAGCCGATGGAAGCTCCTTTGCAGGAAACAGCGGAAGAGTTTATCAGAAAAACTACCGCCTACTGGCAAAACTGGGTAAAAAGCAGCTATATCCCCAACATCTACCAAAACGAGATCATCCGTTCAGCCCTTATCCTGAAATTGCACCAATATGAAGACACCGGTGCCATCATCGCCTCTGGAACAACGAGCCTCCCTGAGTATCACGACAGCACCAGGAATTGGGATTATCGTTTCTTCTGGTTCCGTGATGCGCATTATACACTTAAAGCCTATAACCAGATAGGACACTTTGATGAACTGGAAAAGTATTTTGATTTTGTACAAAATATTATTAGTAATGCCGGCGACTTTTTGCAACCCCTCTATTCCATTACAGGTGAACAAGATATTGAGGAGGTTGAACTTGACCTTACTGGTTACATGAACAACAGACCGGTAAGAATCGGGAACAAAGCTTATATTCAGATTCAAAATGATGTATACGGCCAGGTGCTCGTTAGTCTGCTGCCTTTGTATGTTGATAAACGACTAACATTTCCCAAAAAGAAAAGTTTCAAACGAATGGTTCCCTGGTTACTCGACCAGATAGAAAGAACCATGATAGCCGAAGATGCAGGCCTCTGGGAATTTAGAAATTATAAACAGGTACATACTTACACGTTATTATTTCATTGGGCCGGAGCTTTGGCTGCCTACAAAATTGCCCGCGAATTTGGTGATGAACCGCTGATGTTACAGGCCGAGCGCCTCACGAACGAGGCCGCCACACTACTTGAGAAATGTTACGATCCGATTAGAAAAGTATATGTGCAGGCACTTGGAGGCTCTAACCTTGATGCCAGCACGCTGATGATGATTACTATGGGTTACCTGGATCATAACTCACAAAAAGCACGCGATCATATAGTTGCCCTTGAGAAAGAACTCATGGGTGACCAGGGCCTGTTTTACAGGTATAAACACTCGGATGATTTCGGGTTACCGGAAACTACATTCCTGGTATGCGCTTTCTGGTACGTCGATGCACTGGCTTGTGTTGGAAGAACGGAAGATGCGAAAGGTGTGCTGGATAAATTGCTGCTCCACGGGAACCACCTGGGACTCTTTAGTGAAGATGTAGGACTGGATGGCTCGCAATGGGGTAACTTCCCGCAAACCTATAGTCATGTGGGTTTGATAAACGCCGCTTTCAGGATAGCTAAAAAATCAGATACTGTCGATTTTCTATGATTTTCTTTTAACCGCAGAGTACGCAAAGAGGTTCCTGTTTGCGTACTCTGCAGTTAAAAAAATCAATGCAAATTGTTTGAGTATAAAAAAATAATACCCCATTCAGTGACAAACAATGAGCAATAAACTGCAGTTCTCAACTTACACTAAATATGCGCCTTTTCTAGTGTTTGTTGCCGGACTTTGTTTTATCACCAGCCTGCTCTTTACTATCAAAAAAGACGCATTTTTTTCAGGGGATGCCGGACTAAAATACCTCATGGTTAAACAAATCAGCCATGGTGGAAGCTATTACACCATCGACCTTAACAGCACAGCATGGGTGAAAGAAATTTGGTCACAAGGTTTTTACCCGCTCAAATCACCTTTTGTTTATGATTCCCCCCGGGGGAAAATCGTTTCGTTTCCACCAGCATTCCAGGTGATCAGCTCGAAATTGTACAAATGGTTTGGCTTTCCAGGTTTATATCTTGTTACCTGTTTGAGTGTACCTGCATTATGGCTGTCATTTATTGTATTGCTGAGAAGGGCAGGGTTGCGGGAATCAGACATCGCTGTTGGGTTGCTGCTGTTGGTGTTTTGTTCTCCGCTAACCGTGTACGCGGCCTTGTACTGGGAACATACCCTTTCAACCTTTTTAATGTTCAATGCCGTGGCGTTCCTTGTAAAACCGCCAGCCTCCCCTGTAGTTGCAGCGGCCATGGGCCTGTTGGCAGGTATGTCGGTATGGTTAAGACCGGAAATGTTGCTTTTGTGCGGTCTGATTTTTATTGTCCTCGCCTTTAACAATTACGGGAAGCATAGCTTTACCAATATAGTTTTTATAGTCTCAGCGCTGTCAGGAGTTATAGCGTTCTTCCTCTTTAATGCCTCCGTTTATGGAAATATCCTGGGGGCGCACAGTTACCAGTTACTGGAAAACGAACGCGTAACAATGGGCCGCGAGAATAGATCAGCTGTTTTAGTACACATCAATGCCCGCCTGTTAATCTATTTTCCTTTTATTCTTTTCACGCTTTTACCTGTTGCATATCTCACTAAAAGGAAATGGCTTCCAACTGCTAGTTGGCAACTATCCATGATCGTTATAATCTTTTCACTCACCGCCCCATTTTTTTTACCTAATGCTGGTGGTAAACAGTGGGGCCCACGTTATTTTCTTCCTTTGATTCCAACTGTTCTCACCATCTTCTGTTTAACGATAGCCGGACTTAAAATATCGCTTCTTAAAAATCGAATCCTGCTGGCATTACTTATTCCGGTAGTTGTTTATAGCCTTTATGTTAATGTTTACCTTGCATACAATACTGTTCGCGATGATTATGCTTTTCGGGTAAAGCCAGGATTAAACTATCTTAAGGGAATACCAGGTGATATTCTCGTTGTTCAAAATCAATATATAACGCAGGAGTTCGCGGCCATAACAAATCAAAAAAAAGTTTTCCTCGCAGAAGACACCAACAGCTTTGAGAAGCTTGGCATCTTACTAAAATCGGCAGGCGTTCAGCGGATAATATATATGGCTTCAGACAGAGATCACATTATGCGCCCGCAGAATTTAATTACAGGCAACAGGTCCATGAAACAAACAGGAGGTTATTATTTTGCCGTCTATGAATTGAAGTAGGTGTGGGGAATGAGGTAGGAGGTATGAGGTATGGGCTATGGGGTATGGGTGTATGGATTTTTAGAAGCACAATCCTGATAGGACGGATTTTTAAACTTTGTTTTGATGCTCAGGTCGGCATCTTTTGCTATTTCACCGACGTAGGGAAGCAAAGCGTACGAGTCACTTTGCTTTCCTAACTGAGGTTTTTATGAATTAAGGTTCTCTTCGAGTTTTACGATCTGCTCAAAGATGTCTTCATATTGGGAAGTAAGTTTCTTTAGCTCCTCAGATGTTTTTTTATACTGGCTTTCGGTGCTGGAAAACTTGGTGCTATTTGAATAAATTTCGGGTTTTGTAAGGTCCGATTCAGACTGATCCCGTTGTTTTGAAAGTGCTGCTATCTGTTCTTCCAGTTGCTGGAACTGCCGCTGCAATTTTTGAATTTCTTTTTTTACATCCTTGTTAATACTGGTGTTTCGAACCGGGGCAACAGGATTGCTCTCTACTTTCTGTGCGTTTTTAGTGGATTTGTCCTGTTGATTTTTGTTGCCAGAGTTTTGTTGCGATTCAGCGGCTTTTCTGCTTTTAAGTTCCAGTGCCCTTCTTTCTTTCCATTCAACCCATTCAGCATAAGTGCCTTTAAATTCCCGGATCTTCTGTTCGTCAATCTCCCAGATCTTGTTGGCGGTTTTCGAAATAAAATAGCGGTCGTGGCTAACCAGTATAAGACTGCCTTCGTATTTGTTCAATGCCTCAATCAGCAGTTCGCAGGAATGTATGTCCAGGTGATTGGTCGGCTCATCAAGCATCAGGAAATTTGCCTTACTAACAATTGTTTTGGCGAGTGCCACACGGGCTTTTTCTCCACCACTCAGCACTTTTACTTTCTTTTCTACATCGTCGCCACTGAAAAGAAAACAACCTAACAATGTTCTCAATTCCATTTCTGTTTTCTGGCTGCCGCAAAGTTTCATTTCATCCAGCACGGTATTACTTCCGTTGAGTGCTTCCATCTGGTGCTGCGCATAGAAACTCTCGTCAACGTTATGTCCCCATTTTCGCTCGCCGTCGAAGGTTTCTACACCGGCGATAATGCGGAGCAGGGTAGACTTACCCTTACCATTCGCACCGATAAGCGCAATCTTGTC
>JBBPYM010000132.1:0-6500 GCA_038199905.1 Chitinophagales bacterium
CCCTGGGAAACTACCCGGTGCTCGGTAAGGAAACAGCAAAAAAGATAAAAAACGCGCAACTGGTTGAAATAGAAAACACGGGTCACTCACCGCATATTCAATCTTTCGAAAGCTTCAAAAAAGCATTATTGGCGTTTTTGTTACAATAGGTCATTGCTTTCAGGCAATTCCGTCATCATCTCAAGACCAGTTGACTTCCGTTCAAATCCCGCCACAAAAGTACCGTTTGTAATAACCAGGAACCGTACCGGAATGGAAATGTTATAACGTAATACCTGGTGCAATACTTTTTCATTCAAGGGTATTTCCATTGCCTTGCATTCAATCATCATCCAAGGCTTATGATTGCGGTCATAGACCAATATATCAAACCTTTTTTTCAATTCCCCCAGTTGAAGTTCCTTTTCCACGGCAATCAGGGTAGAAGGATAGTCTTTGACCCTGATAAGATACTGGAGAAAATTCTGGCGTACCCATTCTTCAGGAGTCAGCCGCAGCCATGTTTTGCGCAGCTCATCAAATATGAGCTCTTTACCAGCTTCTTCCCTGATTTTATAACTATATTCGGGGTACTCTATTTTTATCATACTGAACTGCCTGACGAGGTTTTGGCTTGAATACCCCAAGAATCTTATAGCAAAATTACCAGATTAACCGTAGCAGTGAAATTATAAGGTATCGATTTAATTTTACCAAATGAAAACAAAAGAAGAAATAGTTGAAAATTGGTTGCCGAGATATACGGGGGAGAAACTGAGCAACTTTGGCAAGTATATTCTGCTAACCAATTTCTCTAATTACGTGTCGTTGTTTGCCGAGTGGAACAACGTGGAAGTAGTAGGCATCAATAAGCCAATGCAGTGTGCAACTGCCAATGATATCACAATCATCAACTTCGGCATGGGGAGTCCTACGGCTGCCACTGTAATGGATCTGCTTACAGCCATTGAACCTGAAGCAGTGTTATTCCTGGGGAAATGCGGGGGCTTGAAAAAACGGAATAAACTTGGCGATCTCATATTGCCAATAGCTGCTATAAGAGGCGAAGGTACCTCCAACGATTACTTTCCTCCGGAAGTTCCCGCTTTGCCTGCTTTCGCCCTTCAGAAGGCCGTTTCAACCACGATACGTGATCACGGTGTTGATTATTGGACCGGCACCGTATATACCACTAACAGGAGGATATGGGAACACGACGACGTATTTAAAGCCTACCTGCAGCGGATCAGGGCATACGCCATAGACATGGAAACTGCCACTATCTTTTCGGTGGGCTTCTATAATAAAATACCAACCGGTGCCTTGCTGCTGGTAAGTGACTCACCGATGATTCCAGAAGGTGTAAAAACTGAAGAAAGCGATAAAAATATCACCGGTAATTTTGTAGAGCGCCATATAAAGATCGGGATAGACTCGTTAAAGCAATTAATCAACAACGGGCTAACCGTCAGGCATTTGAAGTTTTAAGCATCTACAAGCAACAAACGGCAGGCTATGAACTATCCCCTTCTTCAAATAAATAAGCTTTCTGTAGACTTTAATACAGATAAGGGAGCGGTAAAAGCTTTACATGATATTTCAATTGATGTTAATCGCGGAGAGATTGTGGCCATTGTGGGTGAATCAGGATCTGGAAAGTCTGTAACCTCACTATCCATCCTGCAGTTATTGCCTCCACCGCCGGTTACAAAAACGACCGGAGAAATATTATTTTCCAAAAACGGCGACCAGCCTGTTAACCTGTTGCAGGTATCCGCCAGTGAAATAAGAAAAATCCGTGGCAATGATATAGCCATGATATTCCAGGAACCGATGACTTCGCTGAACCCGGTATTTACCTGTGGCGAACAAGTAATGGAAGCTATAAAACTTCACCAGAACATACCAGCTACAATTGCCCGGCGAAAAACAATTAAGCTGTTTGAAGAAGTGCAACTTCCTGATCCGCCTTCGATCTTTACACGTTACCCGCATCAATTAAGCGGGGGGCAGAAGCAACGGGTGATGATTGCCATGGCCATGAGTTGCAATCCTTCTTTACTAATTGCAGACGAGCCCACAACAGCACTTGATGTAACCGTGCAAAAAACAATCATTCTACTGATAAAGGAACTGCAGCAGCAGTTCAATATGGGAGTTATTTTTATTTCCCATGATCTTGGCATTGTGGCAGAACTGGCTGATAAAGTTGTTGTGATGTATAAAGGTAAGATGGTGGAAGCCGGGCCAGTTAAACAGATACTTCGGACGCCCAGCCATCCTTATACACGCAGTTTGCTGGCCTGCCGCCCGCAACTCCATGAAAAAGGGGAGCGCCTGCCGGTAGTAAGTGATTTTATCGAAAGTAATGAACAAGGAGACATTCTTGAAAAAAAGTTTGAATCAGTCGCTGCTGTTACAAAACCCGGAGTGATAATAGCCTCTTCTGTAAAAAGCGCGGAGCAGATTGCATTGATTTCAGTAAACGATTTAAATGTATGGTTCCCCCGGAAAAGAAATTTCCTGGGAGCAGCAGTGGATTACCTGCATGCTGTGGATGGTGTTAGCTTTGAACTATATGAGGGTGAAACGCTGGGGCTGGTAGGTGAATCGGGTTGCGGAAAAACAACGCTTGGCCGAGCCTTACTACGGTTGATTGAACCTACAAGCGGCAAGATACTATTTAAGGGAGTAAACCTGATGGATTATCCAGCCAGGGATCTCCAGGTAATGCGTAAGAATATGCAGATAGTTTTCCAGGATCCCTATTCTTCACTTAACCCGAGGATCACAGTAGGCGAAGCCATGCTGGAACCACTCAAAGTACACAAGATGTTTAACAATGACATCGCAAGAAAAGAAAGGGTGATGGAGCTGCTTGAAAAAGTAAACCTTAAACCAGAATATTTTAACCGGTACCCCCATGAATTCAGTGGCGGTCAACGGCAGCGAATTGTGATAGCTAGAGCGCTGGCGCTGGATCCTTCGTTTATAATTTGCGATGAATCAGTATCCTCCCTCGATGTAAGTGTGCAGGCGCAGGTGCTAAACCTGTTAAATGATTTAAAGAAAGAATTCGGATTTACTGTTATTTTCATTTCCCATGATCTATCTGTGGTGAGGTATATAAGTGACCGCATAATGGTTATGCATAAAGGGAAAATTGAAGAAACAGGGCCGTCAGAACAAATATATTTCCATCCCCGCAGCGCCTATACTCAAAAGCTTATCAGTTCAATCCCCAAACTGGTTAATTAACCCTTCACCAAAATATTAATTCTTTGACGTGATTTGTATTCTGTTTATAAGTAGTTGCGATGGTACAATCAGTAACAAAGAATAGTTCGCCGCTGTGGTATCCCAGCATGAGATCGGAATCGCCACCATAAAAAATCAAGATAGCAGATATTATTCGATAATAATAGGTGCGGATGATTTTAGTGCTTAATTGCGGATGAACAAGTCTTCTGCGAATGGTAGCATGCCGCCACATCGTTAGCGATGAGAGCCCGGTTAATGCGAGGGTGATACGTTTAAAAATGGCTGTAAAAGGATGCTTCCCATAAGCACCCATCAAGGCTGAAGGGAAAGGAAGGAATGAGATGCATAACAGCAACATCACATTTAGGAAGATCATGATATTGTCGAGCTTTACTATATAGTTAAACATCCAATGATGAAAGACCCAGTAAATACCCATCACAAAAAAATTAAAAATTACTGATGAAATCGGGCATCATTTTCAGGATCGCACCAGGCAGTTCCTGCTCTTTGGACCATACTTTAACACGGGCACTTTTAGATTGAATACAAGCAGAGTTATGGAAATAGAGAATACGCCATCGCTAAATGACAACAACCTGGAAGTTGTGATAAAGCCCTGATCGGTTGTGTTGTTATGCTCCATGTCTCTATATTAACGCCCTAAAAATAAAAAACCATCCTTGTAAAAAAGATGGTGATCGTTTATAAACAGTTAAATATGTTACATGGCAGCCAACTGAACTTTTTGTTGAAGTTCCAGCACATTTTCACGAAAGAGATTATCGGTATCCATAAGGTCTTTCACTGTTTGACAAGAATGGATAACTGTTGTATGATCTCTGCCGCCAAAATGTTCGCCAATTGTTTTTAAAGAATTCTTGGTGAAGGCCTTGGCAAGAAACATTGTGATCTGTCGGGCTTGTACAATTTCTCTTTTCCGTGTCTTTTGCAAAAGCTTGTCGTAAGACACATCAAAATAGTCACAAACCATTTTTTGAATAGTGTCGATGGTGATTTCCTTAGAAGACGTTTTCACAAAATTACGCAGCACTTTTTTAGCCAAATCAAGGTCTATTTCTCTTCTGTTGAGCGAAGACTGTGCCAAAAGTGAGATCAGCGCTCCCTCAAGCTCTCGTACGTTGCTGTTGATATTATAAGCCAGGTACTTAACAACCTCCTTCGGCATCTCCAATCCGTCTATCTTCATTTTCCTTTCAAGGATCTCAATACGCGTATCATATTCAGGCATCTGTACATCTGCGCTGAGCCCCCAGCGAAAACGACTAAGCAGTCTTTCCTGCACGCCTTCCATGTCTTTCGGAGGCTTATCAGAAGTTAATACTAATTGCTTACCAGACTGATGCAGATGGTTAAATATGGCAAAGAATGCATCTTGCGACCGCTCCGCCCTGTTAAAGAACTGCACATCATCCAGGATGAGTACATCTATTAGCTGGTAAAAATGTATGAAGTCATTGATGGCATTATTTCGGCCATGATCTACAAATTGGTTTATAAATTTCTCGGAGCTTACATATAAAACTACACGATGTGGCTGGCCCCTTTTTACTTCATTGCCGATTGCCTGCGCAAGGTGTGTTTTCCCCAATCCAACACCACCATATATAACAAGCGGATTGAATGAATTAGCACCCGGTTTTTCTGCTACGGTTTTACCCGCCCGGCGTGCTACGCGATTGCAATCACCTTCAATAAACGTATCAAATGTATAAATAGGATTCAGCTGCGGGTCTATCTGCATTTTCTTCAGACCCGGTATAACAAAGGGATTCTTTACAGGATTATTAATGACCAATGGAAAATCCATTTCATTATTTGAAAATGTTTTATAACCCTGTGTAGGCATATCTACCGTAAGCGGTTTATTTTCATGATTGCCACTATCGACCATAATACGATATTCCAGTTGCGCATCTTTACCCAATATCCTTCGCAAAGTCTTTGCCAATAAATTAACATAATGCTCTTCCATGTATTCATAAAAGAACTGACTTGGCACTTGTATCACTAATACATTGTTATTTAACTCTACAGCTTTTATAGGTTCAAACCATGTTTTAAAATGTTGCCACTCCACGATATCTTTTATAATATCAAGGCAATTACTCCAGACCTTATCTAAAGTTTTAGGCATTATTCTGAAAGCTGTTTATTAGAGTTAAGAAATATTGTTATTGCCAAAAATTTCATAGGATGTAAAGAAACAAATCTATATTTTTTTAAAGCAGGGGAACGAATATCAAAGCTTTTTGTTGAATAAAAAACTTTTTATTCCCTTGTTTTTTTGGTTATATCTACAGTGTTAGTCATAAGGTGTTTCCATTTTTTGCTGTTCATGTTTTTAAATAATATTTGAACTTCATAATTACCATGTCACGCAATAGATTAGCAGTAATTATCATCTTTATTAAAAACTAACTGTTAATTTTTTGATTGTCAATTCGCCAACATTGATGGATTATTTTATACTTAATGTGAATAAGTATTTAATCATGCATATCATTTAGCAAGGGGTTATCCGAGATACGAGTAAAAGTACTTAATCATTAATGCATCATTTTTATTATTTTATAGGTATAGGAGTTTTTATTAAACCACCATTTCGATAGTGTCTGATTTACATTGCAGGAACAACAACGCGCCTGCATTTAACTGATTTTTATACCTGACATAGTTCAATTATATCAAAAGTATATTTTGTTGAAGTTGGTATATACACGCGCTTCTCCCGTTCATCCTACTAATTGTCCTGTTTGCGGATCACCAATGTCCGAAAATTGCTCCACCCAAATGTTATGAAACAACTATTAACACTGTTATATTTTATAATGAATGTTTTATTTTTCAGCGTAACTGATCCATGTTTTTTATAGATTTCTTTTTTAGATATTTCAACATATTTTTACGGTTGTTCTGTCCGCAAGATTTAATTGCTTGTTGAAGAATATATGTATTATGCAAAAATTAATTACACTAAAGGTTCTTCCATCAGATGCCGAGAATGAGATAGCGTTGCAGGAGCATGCAGCCGGCGTTGTTGGTGTAAGCCCCGCTGATGTTACAGGGTTTTATATCGTTAAAAGGTCAATAGATGCGAGGGGCAGGCAAGTATGGATAAATCTCTCATTACTTGTTTTTATTCACGAACCTTTTATTACGAGAACAGCTCAAATAATACACTTTCATAAGCTTAAAAAAAATGCCCGCAAAATCATTGTTATAGGATCAGGTCCTGC
>JBBPYM010000133.1:0-8555 GCA_038199905.1 Chitinophagales bacterium
AGTAAAATACAGGAACTAAAATTTATTATAAAGCATCTTCGTAACGCTTGCCGGCTACTTCCCAATTTACAACGTTCCAGAAAGCTGTAAGATAATCAGCGCGGCGATTTTGGTATTTTAGATAATAAGCATGCTCCCAAACATCAATACCTAATATTGGCGTGCCTTTTACTTCTGCAACATCCATTAATGGATTATCCTGGTTAGGTGTTGAACTAACAACCAGTTTACCATCCTGTTCTATAAGCCATGCCCAGCCACTTCCAAAACGTGTAAGCCCAGCCTGTGCCATCTTTTCTTTCAGTTCGTCGAATGAACCAAATTCAGCTTCAATAGAAGCAGCCAGCTTACCATCAGGTTTGCCTGTTCCTTTTGGTGATAATGATTCCCAGAAGAAGGAATGATTCCAATGACCACCGCCATTATTGCGTACAGCCGGGCTGATTTTACCAGCACTTGCTACCAACTCCTCCAACGATTTATTTTCATTTTCTGTTCCGGCGATAGCTTTGTTTAAATTGTCAACATATGCCTGATGGTGTTTACCATGATGAATCTGCATTGTTGCTGTATCAATATGGGGTTCCAGTGCTTCTGGTGCAAATGGTAATGCAGGTAGTGTGAATGCCATAGATATTGTTTTTTGTTTGTTTAATAATTGATTAAGGATAACAAATTTACAATGTAAAACGCGAAAAAATCATCGGATAGCCATTAATTGAAAATTAAATTAATAAAAAAATCTTTAGATTTTTGGCCTCTTAGACCATGCAACCTTGTGGCAGGGAGGCCTTCACAATGGGTTTATTGTGTAAAAAGAACGCTGTAAATTTTCCGCAGTTTTTTTATATCAGGAAATTAGCTGAGCATTTTCCCCAGGTCAGGAAGCGGAATTAATGTCCCCTTTTTGAGCGAAAAAACCCCTGAATTAAAACGGCGCATTCTTTTTCAAGTACTCCTGAAACCAGGGTGGTTTTTGGGTGGAAGGGCCAGTTTGCATGAGTGGTTTTTCTGTACCCATTTTTTTCGTCTGAGGCACCAAAAACAATGGACCCAATCTTACTCCAGTACAGGGCCCCGGCACACATCAGACATGGCTCAACAGTAACATAAATCCGCGCGGTGGACACATATTTACTTCCTAAGTAGTTAAATGCAGTAGTCAGCGCAATTATCTCCGCATGCGCAGTTGCGTCCATCAGTTTTTCTACCTGGTTATATCCTCTTGCAATGATTTTGTCACTCATTACAATAATGGCCCCAACCGGAACCTCGCCATCATCTAAAGCCTTAGCAGCTTCTTTTAAAGCCTGTTGCATGTAGAACTCATCAGTCATCGTAGAGTGAAAATACGAAGAAGGTTTCAGCTATCAGCTTGCCGCTATCGACCCAACTTACTTAAATTTGAACAGCAGGATTTACAGTTCATTAATTTTCTGCCAGACACTAATTGTTAAAGGCTGATAGCTAATTACTACCTTGTAACAAATAACTCCACATGCAAGTACCAATTGCAGCGCTACAATCCATGCGTCAATATTTTAACACAGGCGCGGCGCTATCTTATGGGTTTCGCAAGCAACAATTACTGTTGCTAAAAAAAGCCATATTAAAATACGAAAAGGAGATTAGTGATGCTCTTTATACTGATATGAAAAAAAGTGCTGAAGAAGCCTATGCTTCAGAAACAGGGCTGTTGCTTGCAGAAATTAATACAACGCTTAAAAACCTGCACGCCTGGATGAAACCGAAATCAGTACCAACAAATCTTATTAATTTTCCATCTTCAAGCAAAATATACCGCGATCCTCTTGGTGTGGTGTTGATCATTGCGCCCTGGAACTACCCGGTGCAGTTATCTTTCGCACCACTTATAGGAGCTATTGCGGGCGGAAATTGTGCTGTTGTTAAACCCTCTGAGCTGGCACCCGCTTCTGCAGTTATAGTTACCAGAATCATTACCGAAACCTTCCCACCCGAATACATCCGCGTGGTTCCCGGCGATGGTAGTGAGATTATACCTGGCATGATGAAAAGCTTCCGGTTTGACCATGTGTTCTACACCGGTAGTTTACCGGTTGGGAAATTAATTTATCAAATGGCCGCGGCTGACCTGGTACCTGTGACGCTTGAATTGGGCGGGAAAAGCCCGGTGATTATTGAAAACGATGCCGACCTTGAAGTGGCCGCGCGCCGTGTAGCGCTGGCCAAATTTACAAATGCAGGGCAAACCTGTATTGCACCGGATTACCTCCTGGTTCAGGATAATATTAAGGAAAAGTTTATTAGTTTACTAAAAAAATCGATCTCGAAATTTTACACACCGGATGCCTCTAATAGTTATGACTATGGCAAGATCATTAACACCAAACGTTTTGACACACTAACAAGTTATTTACAACAGGGAAACGTTATTTATGGCGGAGAGTTTAACCGGGAAACTTTGTATATCGCACCCACTCTCATTGAAGGTGCGTCATATGATTCGCCCCTTATGAAGGAAGAAATATTTGGACCTATATTACCTGTTTTAGGCTTTACCTCTCATGAAGAAGCCTTCGATATTGTGCAACGAAATCCTAACCCATTGGCTTTTTACCTGTTTACAAAAGATGCCGAATTGGAGAAGAACTGGCTGTTGAAATTACCTTTTGGAGGAGGATGCGTAAATAACAGTATTTGGCATATTACAAATCATCACCTTCCATTCGGGGGAGTAGGTGCCAGCGGCATAGGCGCTTATCACGGGAAATTCTCATTTGACCTTTTTACCCGCGCCAAACCTGTTATGAAAACTCCTACCTGGTTGGATCCCGATATCAAGTATCCATCGTTTAAAGGCAAATTAGGACTGTTTAAAAAACTGATTGGATGAGTGTTACTGATGTATTGAAGATGTATTACCAATTTGCACGGGTTGTTTGCCATCTGCTGCCTTCGCCAGGTAATATTTTTTCGAAAGTTGAAGCATCTCCAGGATGGCAGTCTTAATTCTTTTTATTTCTAAAAATGCGATAAGATGTCCTCTCTTCGGGATCATATAAATATCAAGGCAGGAAGCATTAACCAGTTTTTCACGTGCAAAAACGGCGTTTGATGGATAGATGAGTCCGTCATCTTCTCCCTGGAGGTAAATCACGGGCACAGTGATATTTTTCCATAACGGTAGCATCTTTTGCAGTTCCCTTTGGTGGCTGAGTTTTTCAGCGTTCGCCGAAACAAGCATCCCTGGAAGGGCCCATTTGACCAGCGGATTTTCTGCCGGGTATGTAAAAGGATATATTTTTTCTTCTCCTGGAGCAAGAGAAGGCGCTACCAAAACAAGGCCATCTACCAGGTCAGGATAATCCATTGCCAGCCTGCACGCGATAGAAGTACCATAGCTTGCTGCAACTACAATCAGTGGATGGTGAACCCGGCGAAGGCTATCTATAAGTGGTCTTATCATTTTAACCTGCATCTCCATAGACGTTTCCGGAATTCCTAATCCTGAGTAACCATAGCCTGGTCTGTCAACTGATAACACACTTGCTTGTTGCAGCAACATTTCATTGGAAAAATACGGCTTGAAATAACTCATTGAGCTGGGGGCGCCGTGTAAGAAAAGGATAGAGGCAGGTGCATTTTCATTGCCAACACGCAGGTATCTTAGTTTTCTGCCGTTGCTCGTATAATAACCTAGTGAAGCGGGAACCCGTTTCTTGTCGAAAAAACGGGCAAGCTCCTCATCATTGTCGCGAAACTCTATGAAGTCATCAAAAAATAAGAGGGTGGTAATGATGATAATCAACAATGCAATTACAACCCTGCCTGTTATTCTAAGGGTTTGTCGGATAACACTGTTGATCGAAAATTCCTTCTTCAAAAGGCTTACTGTTTTACTAAGTTAAACCGCGCATTTTTCGTGATAATTGATCAACACAATGTCGGTCTTTTCAAATTCGAAACCGGCATAGTGCACACTAATCTGGTCCAGCACATCATCAATTTCTTCTTTTGTATTCAGGGTAACAAGCTTGTTGCGAAATTCCTTGATGTTGGGCAGCCCTTTTAAATAATTTGCATAATGTCGGCGCATTTCATGAATACCGGTAAAAGAACCCTTCCATTCCAATGACCTGTGCAAGTGATTTTTGCAAACTGTAACTCTTTCTTCCAGTGAAGGTGAGGGTAAACGGTTGCCGGTTTCAAGAAAGTGCCTGATCTCTTTAAAGATCCATGGGTAACCAATGGCAGCACGGCCAATCATGAGGCCATCAACCCCATACCGATTTTTATACAACAGCGCTTTCTCGGGCGAATCAATATCGCCATTGCCAAAAATAGGGATATGAATGCGTGGGTTATTTTTTACCTTTTCTATCAAAGTCCAGTCGGCTTCGCCTTTATACATTTGAGTGCGTGTGCGGCCGTGAATACTTAGTGCTGCAATGCCGATATCCTGGAGGCGTTCGGCAACCTCTTCAATATTCTTAGTTTGTTCATCCCATCCCAACCTTGTTTTCACGGTAACCGGCAACCGGGTGCTTTTAATAACAGCTTCTGTTAACCGGATCATCAAAGGAATGTCTTTGAGAACACCAGCACCGGCTCCGCGACAGGCAACTTTCTTGACAGGACAGCCAAAATTTATATCGAGCAGATCTGGGTTTGTTGTATCCACAATCTTTGCGGCAAGAGACAGGCTTTCCTCATCGCCACCGAAAATCTGGATACCTACAGGGCGCTCATTTTCAAAAATATCCAGTTTTTGCCGGCTCTTTATCGCGTTGCGAATGAGTCCTTCCGAAGAAATGAATTCAGTGTACATCAGGTCCGCGCCATTATCCTTACAAACTGCGCGAAATGGGGGATCACTAACATCCTCCATTGGAGCCAGTAACAATGGGAATTCAGGAAGTTGTATATTGCCAATCTTTATCAAGTGGCAAATTTACATACTTATTAAATAAATTGTTACAAGTTGTTGTATGAACACATATCTTAAGTATAGGTCTGGCTGGGCGCAATTGGTGATTTTTGGAAGTTTAACATTTGGTATCTACCTCGTTGTAAGTTTCATGGCAGTTGTTGCAATTTCGGGCTACTATAATATTTCCAGAACAGAGTTTGAGGCGCTGGATCTTTCAAAACCCGCACTAGTGTCGGCTATAAAGGCTTTACAGGTAGTGATTTCTATTGCTTTGTTCTTCATCCCATCGCTTTTATTTGCCTATCTTTCAGACCCTAAACCGATGGCTTATATTGGATTCAAAAACCCGGTTCCAAAGAATTTCTTCCTGATCGCTGCTGTTATAATAATTGCTGCTTTCCCCATGGTGGCCTGGCTCAGCGAGATAAATCAGCATCTGCATTTGCCAAAAAGCATGGAAGCAACAGAAAAGATCCTAAGGGACTCCGAAAATCAAAGCAGCAACCTTATTAAAGCTTTTCTTGACATGAAATCTCCGGGTGATCTGGTAATTATGTTGTTTATTCTTGCTATCATACCTGCCATTGCCGAGGAAGTATTTTTCAGGGGAGTCTTGCAAAGACTTTTTATTCTTATCCTTAAACGCCCCTGGTTAGGAATAATATTTACATCAATAATTTTCTCTGCCCTTCACGGTCAGTTTTTAGGCTTCTTTCCCCGATTGGTTTTGGGGGTGGTGCTGGGAGCGTTGTATTGGTACAGTGGCAGCTTATGGCCGGGAATTCTCGCGCATTTTATCAACAATGCTGTGCAGGTAGTTATGGTTTATTACAACCCAAAATTCGTTGACAAAGACCCGAATTTTTCTGTGTTGCTGGTAACCGCGAGTACCCTGATCGTAGTGGGTCTCACATGGTGGATGAAAAAAGTTTCCCAAACGAGATTCGCCGAAGTTTACGATACTGATGATGATTTTCACATAGGCCCGCGTGACCAATATATTGCCTAACAATAATCTGATAAATAATCTTTGATGGCATTCAACGTTCAGACACTCAAAACAAGAGCCCTTACATCAGCTGTTTTTGTGATTGTGATGATGCTGGGATTATTGGTAAACAACTGGACTTTCCTGCTTCTTTTTTCAATAATTCATTTTGGCTGCTGGATAGAATACCAAAAAATGCTTGACCTTATCAACAATGAGTATACACAGGTAACCGACTTTCATAAATATGGTGTAATGCTTGCCGGCTGGTGCATGATGCTTTATTTTACCGATGATAGCTACAACCTTGGATCTTTGTCTTTGCATTCAATTGGTTGGTGGCTGGGTATGATATTCATTTTTGTACTGCCTATTATTGAATTGCTTTTTACCAAAGAAGTCAGCCTGAAAAATATCGGTTACTCTGTATTGGGACTTCTATATATTTCATTAAGCTGGGGACTGATGATGGATCTCCGAAACCCTGATGTGATGGTAAACGCGGGGGTTCTGGCAGGTGCCGCCAAGCCCTGGCTGTTACCGGTCATAATAATTCTAAGTATTTGGGCAAACGATACAATGGCCTACCTCGTTGGCTCATGGATCGGTAAAACTCCTTTTTCAAAAATATCTCCTAAAAAAACCTGGGAAGGTACTATCGGCGGAGCCGTACTTTGCGTTACACTGGTTACCCTGGTATTTGAATCAATATTTCCGTGGAAACATTTGCTGGTGATATCATCTCTCGCCGCTGTTATGGGCACACTGGGAGATTTATTAGAAAGTAAATTAAAACGACTGGCCAATGTGAAAGACAGCGGTCAAATTATGCCCGGACATGGCGGGTTTTTAGACCGTTTTGATTCTTTGCTAATAGCTACCCCTTTCATATGGTTGTATATGAGGTGGCTAATTGTTTTGTAGTAACTCACCCTTTTATTGTTGTAATTTTAATACGACAAGGAGCCAGTCTCAGGCTAACTATCTTCTACATCTTTAAAAATTCAGCACATGATACATGAATTAGGTGATGGTTATGTTAAGGTAGAAAATCATGCAGGAATTACAACTATCGAATTTTTTCATCCCCAAAGCAATTCATTACCTGGCAACATACTAAGTCACATTGCACAGGAAATTCATGCTGCAGGTAATGATGAGCAGTGTAAAGTAATGATATTAAAGTCTGGCGGAGATAAGGCTTTTTGCGCCGGCGCCTCCTTCAACGAGTTGCTGGCGATAAAGGAAGCAAACGATGGCCGCCAGTTTTTTGATGGCTTTGCAAACGTATTTAATGCTATGCGAAAATGCCCCAGGTTTATCATCGGGCGAATTCATGGAAATTGCATTGGTGGCGGTCTTGGACTTGCTGCCGCTACTGATTATTGTATCGCACAGGAAAATGTGCAGGTTAAACTTAGCGAGTTATCAATAGGCCTTGGACCATTCGTTGTTGGGCCGGTTATAGAAAGAAAAACCGGTAACGCCGCTTTTTGTCAATTGGCCATCGACGCCACCATGTGGCGAAATGCAGACTGGGCAAAACGAAAGGGTTTGTTTGCCGAAGTGCATCCTGATATTGCAAGCATGGACGAGTCTATTCAACGACTGGCAACCTCGCTGGCTCATTCCAGCAAAGAAGCAATGGAGGAAATGAAAAAGATGTTGTGGGTAAACACGGACCATTGGGATGAATTACTCAACGAAAGAGCTTCTATTAGTGGCAGACTGGCAGCCAGTGAGTTTTCAAAAAATGCCATCAACGCTTTTAAAAATCAAACTGGTAAATCCGGCATTGGTTGAACACAGCTTACTGCGTCCTAAGAGTTTTAGTGAAATGATTTTAAAATTAAATAAATCAAACTTTTATACAACCTGCGACATGCTGGCCGATAAAGATCCCGCATTAAAAAGCATTATTTCCCAGTTTGGATACCCTCCATTTTGGAGCCGTAAGCCCGGCTTTGAAACGCTTATTCATATTATTCTTGAACAACAGGTTTCGCTTGCTTCGGCAAAGGCTGCTATGCTCAAATTACAGCAGCTTATAAAAAGCGTAACACCAGGCCGGTTTTTCGTTCTGTCTGATGAGGAATTAAAACACTGTTATTTTAGTCGCCAGAAAATTAGGTATTCCCGAGGCCTTGCACAGGCTTTAATCACCCGGGAACTTAACCTAAAAAAATTAGCAGCGATGCCCGACGAGGAGGTGAAACAGCACCTGCAAAGCTTACCTGGAATTGGAGAATGGACCACTGATGTCTATCTTATGATGGCCCTTCACCGCGCGGATTGTTTTCCCCTCGGTGATCTCGCTTTGGTTAACAGCCTCAAAGCAGTAAAAGCGCTACCCGCCGCAACAACAAAAGACGAACTGGCACTGATCGCTGTTTCATGGAAACCCTTCAGAACCGCTGCTGCATATTTGCTGTGGCATTCGTATTTGTCTAAGAAAGCTGTCAGCTATCAGCCTTCAGCTATCAGCCAGAGCAGCACGTAAATTCTATCCACAGGCTGAAATGCATAACTTTACGGCATTAACTTAGTCGGCTGATAGCTGATAGCTGACGGCTAAAGAACATAATTATATGGGTATTAACTACCAAATTGGCAATTTTCTGTGAACGAATATTTGTCCTGGTTTCGTTCCAGTGA
>JBBPYM010000134.1:0-3080 GCA_038199905.1 Chitinophagales bacterium
AAAAATGCAACAATATGGACCAGCGAAACACCGGCAAGACTGGAGAATACCGACATCTTACTGAAGAACGGTAAGATAGCCCATGTAGGAAAAAATATCAGCGATGCCACTGCCAAAGTTATCGACGGAACAGGAAAGTATGTAACCGCCGGCATCATCGACGAACACTCACATATTGCAGTAGCTTCTATCAACGAAGGCGGTCAGTCAGTAACTTCAGAAGTAAGGATAGCCGATAACCTTAATCCTGAAGACATCAATATTTATCGGCAGTTAAGCGGTGGTGTTACAAGCTCGCATATCCTTCATGGTTCTGCCAACACCATTGGCGGACAAACACAACTCATCAAGTTACGGTGGGGCGCAAACGATGAAGCGTTGAAATTTAAAGATGCTGATCCCTTTATAAAATTTGCTTTAGGTGAAAACGTAAAACGAACAACTTCAACGGCAAACAACCGATTTCCGGATACACGAATGGGTGTTGAACAGGTGTTGGTAGATGCTTTCCAGCGTGCGCGGGATTATGAAAAGGCAATGAATGAAGCAACAGTGTCGGTCAAAAAGAAAGGAGCAGTACCCTCATTTGTACGTCGGGACCTGGAACTGGATGCCCTGGTTGAGATCCTGAACAAAAAAAGATTTATCACTGCACATTCCTATATCCAAAGTGAGATTATAATGCTTTTGCGGGTGGCAGAAAGCTTTAATTTCAGGGTGAACACTTTTACGCATATACTGGAGGGTTATAAGGTAGCAGATAAATTGAAAGCACATGGTGCCAATGTTTCTACGTTCTCCGACTGGTGGGCATACAAGATGGAAGTGCAGGATGCTATCCCTTATAATGCGTCTATCATGCAGCAGGTTGGACTGAACGTGTGCATCAACTCCGATGATGCTGAAATGGCCCGTCGCCTTAACCAGGAAGCTGCCAAAAGTGTAAAATATGGCGGCATGTCTGAAGATGAGGCCTGGAAAATGGTAACGATAAATCCGGCTAAAGCATTGCACGTTATGGATCGGGTCGGCAGTATAAAAGTCGGCAAAGACGCGGACCTCGTGATATGGAGCGATAATCCTTTAAGCATTTATGCAAAGGCAGAAAAGACAGTTGTGGACGGTATAGTTTATTTCGACCGGGAGCATGATTTGGAACTGCGTCGGCAAATCTCTACAGAACGCAATCGCCTGGTACAGAAAATGATTAGTGAAAAACGAAGTGGAACTTTTGTACTGCCTGCAACGCCAACGATGCAGGTGTTGTTGAGTTGTGGTGATCATGAGCACAAGCAAGGCCTGATAACAATGGAAATGAGTGATATAAACGACAACCAGTAAAAGACAAACATGAAAAAAATATTTTTTGTCATAGGTTTCCTGCTTCTTAACAATTGCCAGTTGCTGGCGCAGGAAACCGTGTACCCGGCGGCGGAACAAAAAGCGCCTTTTTTTATCATCAACGGAACCATTCATATCGGTAACGGACAAGTGATTTCTAATGGTGTCATTGAAATCAATAATGGTAAAATTGTTTCGGTTAAAGAGAAGGGTGTTGCGGTTCCACCGGGAGCTAAAGTGATTGATGCCACTGGCAAGCAGGTGTACCCGGGACTAATACTTTCGGTTACCGACCTCGGACTGAAAGAGATTGGCAGCGGTGTAAGAGGATCGAATGATTACCTCGAAATTGGAGAATTTAATCCCAGTGTGCGATCCATCGTAGCTTATAATACTGATTCTAAAATAATCAATACTCTAAAAGCCAGCGGTATACTGCTGGCAGGCGTAACGCCACAGGGTGGCACCATTGCCGGTTCTTCTTCAGTTGTTCAACTGGATGCCTGGAGCTGGGAAGACGCGGCTTACAAATTAGATAATGCCATTCACCTGGACATGCCCAGTTTGATCAGTCGTCCCACACGCCGTGGTGGCGGTGGCTTTCCCGGTCTTGGCGTTGCACCAACTGCAGACCCGTTAAAACTGGGACTTGCGCGCGTTGAAAGTATCAAGGACTTTTTCCGGCAGTCAAAATCATACCTCGAAGAACCGGTGCATAAGGAAACCAATCTTAAATACCAGGCGGTAAAATCTTTGTTTGACAAAAAGCAAAAACTGTTTGTTCATTGTACCCAGGTAAAACAGATGCTGGTGGCCATTGATTTTGTAAAAGAATTCGGATTCGACGTAGTGATCGTTGGTGGCACCGAAAGCTGGCAAATCGCCGCACTGCTGAAACAGAATAATATAGCTGTTATTTTGCAGGATGAACACAGTCTGCCGGTTATGGAAGACGACGATGTGGATCAGCCTTATAAAACACCGGCTATGTTACAAAAAGCAGGGGTATTATTTGCATTGAATGATGAAAATGGAGAAACCCGCTATCGTAACCTGGCCTACAACGCCGGAACCGCGGCTGCGTATGGTTTAGGCAAGGAAGCCGCGCTGCAGGCAATTACTTTAAACGCCGCAAAGATATTGGGTATAGATGATAAAACTGGTTCAATAGAAGCAGGTAAAGACGCCAATATAGTTATCAGTGCAGGAGATCTCCTGGATATGAAAAGCAGCCTCGTCACGCAAGCCTTTATCCAGGGAAGAGCCGTGGATCTCAACAACAAACAAAAACAATTATACGAACGATATAAATTTAAATACAAACTATAAAGAGTTGGGGGTGATTAAAAAGTATCTAATCTAAATATTTCGTCTTATAGAGGCCAACAAATCGGGATCAACCTGTGAGGCTTTCAAAACCTCGCAGGTTTGAAATGAGGGCAGCTACCCCGCTGCAAAAACCTGTGAGGCTTTCTCAAAGCCTCACTGGTTGACCCCGATTTGATAAATTTGGTCATAGTGCCTTTTTAGTCAGCCCCGCAACAATCCATTAGCTCCCATCAGCTCACAACCATACCCCATACCCTATACCTCCTACCTCACAGCTCTTCCTCAGCCAAACATTTCCAGCAGCTCGTTATTAAAATCAGTCAGGGCGGCAATCTTCAGATCGGCGGCTCCCCACTTTTTATGGGAGAACTGAACAGGCTCCGGCACGGCAACGCAAGACATCCGAGCAG
>JBBPYM010000135.1:0-2822 GCA_038199905.1 Chitinophagales bacterium
AAGATGGGTGTTAAGAACTAACAAGATCATTGCAGGCACCGCCGAAGCAGCGATGAATTGAACAAGCAGGCAGGCAACGATCCACTAGCGGTGATGTATAGCCCAACGTGTATGAACAAATAGTGATATACTTTGCACGCAGGTCGTCCCAGTGGAGATTACAAAAACCGATTTTATTGCTAGATTCCTATGGCGCTGATGGGCCCATCATCGGGTTTAAAATAGGCTGCATATAAAGCTTCCCCGGAGGCAGGTTTTAAAAACAACCATGCCGCAATTGCGGCTACAAGGATAATTGAAGCTGCTGCCAGCCATCTGGTACCGTTGCTAAAAACAGTAAACACTTTCTTGTCAGACGCTGTTTTGATCTCATGCTGGTGAAACTGGTTCAACCGGCTTTGCAACTTACCTTCCTGGATGGCTAAAAATGTTAGTCTCAGTTCATCTGTTTTAGCCTTCAGTACGGCGTCCGGGGAGAGCCGGACGGCAAAAGCCGTTGCTTCTTCCGGCTCCATTTCCTGCAACAGGTAGCGCTCGATGTCCTCAAACTGAGATAAAGATATATCCTGGTCGTTGCTCATTTTTTTTCTTTCGTTTGCATTAATTCTCTCAGTCGCTGAATACAGCGGTATTTATTATTTCGGGCAGTGGCTTCGGTCCATTTCATCACTGCCGCGATGCTACGCATGGATTCTTTGTTATAATAAAATCTCTCCAGTACATCCCTGCAATTATCTCCCAGCAACCTGAGATTAAGTTTTATACCATCCAATAAATGATCTTCATAGCCTTTTGACGGATCAGCATCAGCAAGTTCGCCAGGTTCTGCCAACGTCACCACCTGCCGGCGTTTTGCAGCACGTAACTGATCAAGCCATTTATTTTTAGCTACCTGGTACAAATAGCCTTCCAATGATGGTTCATCATGCAGCCGGAACCTGTCTAGCTGGATATTTCTCCGAACGGCTATAAACGCCTCCTGGTAAATATCCTTTGCTTCGTCATTGGTGCCATGATTATTCAAAACATACCGTTCAACTTTGGCAAAATTATTACGATAAAAAGTTCTGAGCACGAGCTCATCATTCAGTTTAATAGCTGGCAACACATTACCAACGGTACCAGTATTTACAATATCTTTTGACATATAGTATTGATTGCCAAAAAATAATTTAAAAATCGGAATAAAAGAATTGCCGCTGATTTTTGGGGATCAGGATGGTGTGTCGATAAATAAAACTGAATTCTGATTTCGGATCAGTGCTCCCGCTTGATCTGCATTATAACCTGCGTTGCACCTAAAAAGCAAACTGAAATTGGAAGGTATTTTTTTCATGGGACTATATGATTTCCCTTACATCGTGCTTTTCTTTAAATGTCATCAGTAGGAAAAGAATGTGTAGACGCCTTAAGTATGAAGGTGCTCTCCAACCTGGTTTGGTTTTAAGTATTCTCCCCTACCCTTTTCACGGCCAGGAAAATTCATCTCACCAACGCAGTGAAAAAGATTGCTTCCCATATCCTCCGGCTAACAAGTGTGCAAATTCATTGAGGAAACCTAACGGTACCAGACAAACGAAAAGGCGCGTAAACACCTGGCTGATGCCTCCTGTTTTTAGGGTTCTGTAAATTGTAGTGCGGATTTTAGACAATCCTCCAAATCATTCATAATATTGTTGCATGAAACACCCCGGTGAATTACCTGGTTGCCCGAAATTGTGCGCTAAATTGTATATCAAGTAACGTAACGAGTATAAATAGTGTTTATGAAAATGATCAATTGGTTGGTTGCAGCAGGAGCGGTAATGTTTTTCATTGGTTGTATTAATTCCCTGGCAAGCGATGCCCGCCAATCGGATGTCCCAGGTAAAGAATTGTATATAGAACAGGATGCAAAGGCAGAAACCATTTCCATTTTTAGAAAGGGCACCAAAGAACCATTAGTAGTACAGAATGCCAAAGCGGCCTTCAGGCCTTTTTTGCATCCTATTGCAGCACCTGATGGAAAGGGATTTATTACAGAATATAGTCCTGGCCACCATAAGCATCAAACCGGCCTTTACTGGGGGTTTACCAGGGTTAACGGACGTGATTATTTTCATAATCCAGGGGGAGATTACTGGAAGCGTGTATCCGCCAACGTTGTTGAAGGAAAAGGAGCTGAGGTAAAATGGCAAACTGTGTACGATTTGTTGAATGAACAGGGAACGCCTGTTCTTACCGAAACACAAAACTGGAGCATGTCGGAGGATAGCGGAAAATACCTTATTTCCCTGGAATGGAGCGGCGAAGCAAAAACCGATATTACGATCGGGAAATATGATTATGGCGGATTGTTTCTGCGTATGCCCTGGAAAGCAGGTATGAAAGGCGAAGTGGTAAATGCCGCCAGGCAGAAAAATGAAAAAGCAGAGGGTCAAAGGGCAATGTGGGTTGATCTGGCGTTACAAGTCGAGGGCCGTAATGACATGGCGCATGTTGCCATCTTCGATCATCCTCAGAATAAAGGGTATCCTCAGCATTGGAGAGTTGATGAACAGATGGGAGTAGGTGTTGCCACTGCGCGGGAAGAAGATTGGAAGATTAATAAAGGAGAGACGGCATTGATCCGGCACCAACTGGTAGTTTATACAGGACCGCGGGATGATGTTAAACTCACGCAGCAATGGGCTAAATACAGCGGCCAGAGTTCTACTTCTGTTTTATGGCAGATAGCGCGGGATGAAGGGCTTGAAGCAAAGTTTCTCACAGCCGACGAAGCGGTGAAAGCCATGACCATCAAGGATGGGTATAAAGTAAATGCCTGGGCCAGCGAGCCCCTC
>JBBPYM010000136.1:0-4306 GCA_038199905.1 Chitinophagales bacterium
ATATTTAATAAATGTACATGAAAACTGTTTCGGCACAGAATGTAAACAACTTCTGTGTTAATGATTTCCATCTCATTCCGGCGAAGGGCCATCAACCATCAAAACGTACACTTCTTTAGGGCCATGCACACCTACAACCAGCGTTTTTTCAATATCAGCAGTACGGCTTGGACCGGAAGCAAAAGTTATCAGTGAAGGCAGCTTTTGTTGGTACTTTTCTTTCACAAATTGCAGTGCATCCCTCAGATCATATACTAATTGGTTGCTATAAGCGATACAAAGATGAATGGGGGCATATACGCTGGCAGTGCGGCCGTTTTGCTGGGCCGCACTCATCACTATTGTGCCGGTTCTGGCTACCAGGCATTCACAGGAGGTTATGCTAACTTGTGAATCTTTTAAATTTTGTTCCGGGTCAAGCGGAAAAGATCCAATTGCGAAAAGTCTCTGCAGTTTTCTTTCAGTGCAATAAACTTTCGTCCATTCCTTGCTTTGAAGAATGCTGATAAGCCTGGCAACAAGTTCGGCCTCATCCAGGCAAAATAAAAATCTACCCTGGAGCTTTGTAAATTCTTCCGCGAACTGAACTTCGAGGTCTTCAATCTGGGGTTGGTACACAAGACTGTTACCCTCACTCTGAGGAAACGGGATAGGCGTTGGTTCACTCAACCCCTTTCGTATTTTCTTCAAAATATTTTCTTTTGATGGAGTCACAAGAACAGTTTAGGATGTAAATAAAAAAGTTCAGGATCCAGAGTAACTAAGCCACTGTGAACCCTGAACCTCAATAATTCCAGATTATTGTAAACTAACTCAATGAATGGTTAGTAGCATTACTATCATATGGGGGTACACCTTCGCTGATTATACCATGATCTGTATGATTGCTAGCCGCTGCTTCCTCTTCATCACTTACGTCTAACGTTTTCTTTTCTTCGAAAGGACGTTTCCCAATCAGTGCTTCCACATCACTCTGAAACAGCACTTCCCTTGATAACAAAGCTTCGGCAAGTTTCATTACCTGCTCTGACTTTTCTGTCAACAGGTTTTTAGTGCTTTGATATGCCCTATCGATCAGTTTCCTAACTTCTTCATCAATAAGTTTGGAGGTCTCTTCCGAGTAAGGCTTAGTGAAAGAGTTTTCTGCAGCCGGGTCGTAAAAACTTACGTTTCCAACTTTATCATTCATACCATAGACAGTTACCATTGCATAAGCCATGCGGGTAATTTGTTGCAGATCATTTTGTGCGCCAGTAGATATCTTATGAAAATTCAGTTCTTCGCTTGCCCGGCCTCCCAGGCTCATACAAATCTGGTCAAAAAGCTGGTCAGTGTTGTATAAATACTGCTCTTTGGGTGTGTATTGGGCATAACCTAAAGCGGCAACGCCACGAGGTACGATAGTTACTTTTAATAATGGGTATGCGTGCTCCAGGTACCAGCCGCAGATAGCGTGACCTGCTTCGTGATAAGCAATGATCCTCTTTTCCTCAGGTGAAATGATCTTGTTTTTCTTTTCGAGTCCACCGATAACCCTGTCAACAGCATCCTGGAAGTCTTCCATCTCTACGTGTTCCTTGCCTTTTCGGGCAGCGATCAATGCAGCCTCGTTACAAATATTTGCTATGTCGGCACCTGCAAAGCCTGGTGTTTGCTCGGCAAGTTTATGAATATCAACCTTAGTGGAGATCTTAATAGGTTTCAGGTGCACTTTAAAGATATGCTCACGCCCCTTAAGGTCTGGTTTATCAATAGAGATCTGGCGGTCAAAACGCCCTGGCCGCAGTAACGCTGTATCCAAAACATCTGGTCGGTTGGTTGCAGCAAGAACTATAATGCCCGTTTCACCGCTAAATCCGTCCATTTCCACAAGCAATTGATTTAGTGTGCTCTCACGCTCATCATTACTCATCACTGCATTTTTGCCTCTGGCGCGACCGATTGCATCTATTTCATCAATAAATATAATACACGGAGCTTTTTCCCTTGCTTGTTTAAACAGATCACGGACTCTGCTGGCACCAACTCCTACAAACAGTTCAACAAAATCTGAACCGCTCATGCTGAAAAACGGCACCTGTGCTTCACCTGCCATTGCTTTGGCTAAAAGCGTCTTACCAGTGCCGGGAGGACCTATCAACAATGCTCCTTTGGGAATCTTACCACCAAGAGCTGTATATTTTTTAGGATTTTTTAGAAAGTCCACTATCTCCATCACTTCCACCTTAGCTTCATCCAATCCGGCTACATCGTTAAAAGTAATGGTCACTTTCGTGCCCTTATCAAACAGGGTAGCCTTTGATTTTCCGATATTAAATATGCCACCGGGGCCTGCTCCACCACCAGCGCCACCGCCCATTTTTCGCATTAGCAATACCCATATCAATACAAGTATCAACACTGGAAGCAGGAAGTTAAAAATTGTTGGTAACCAGTCAGCCTCTTTTTTAGGGAAAGTGTTGATCTGCTTAACAGTAGGATTCTTTTCGTAATATTCTCTTAGTTCCTTGTCAAACTCTTCTGCTTTGGGAACGCCAAACTGAAATTGAGGACCCTTGTCAGCCTGTTTACCTGTCCAGGGATTATTCGGCTTAGCAAGTAAATCCTTATAATACGATTTGTTCAGGCTGTCTTTATAGATATAAACTTTTACTGTTTCCTTGTTAGTAATAATATCGGCTTTTTCCACGTCACCGCTTGCCAGCATAACATTCATGAATTCCTGTTTTGATATCTCTTTGGCGTCGGGTGTGTAAGATCCAAATAAGTTGAATGCTACCAAAATTGCGGCTATTGCTCCCCAAACCCAGTAGATGCTAAAACGAGGGCCTTTACGCGGACTATTGCTTCCATCCTCTCGCGGTTTAATTCGGGGAAAACCGCCCCTATCGTTCTGTTTCGTATCTTCTTGTGACATATTTTATGATCTTTTCCTTGTTTGTATATTTAATAAAAAATCTGGTAAATTGTTTAAGTACTTACCAGAACAAAACGTTATTTTATAAAGAGATATCTAATGCAAGCACTATAAAGGTATCAATACTAACATTGCGTTCCCGAAATGTATCAGAAAAGCATTTTTAATCATCGTTATGTTTTATCTGTGGCGCGTCACTCCACATATCTTCGAGCCGGTAAAAATTTCGCGGTTCGGTTTGCATAACATGCACAACCACGTTTACGTAATCAATCAACACCCATTGCGCTGACTGCTGCCCTTCGTGTTTATAAGGATTTTCGCCACAAACCTGGCTAACTTTCTCTTCAATGAAATTTGCGATGGCTTTAACCTGGGTGCTACTTCCGGCAGAACAGATGATAAAAAAATCCGATACAGCTTCCGGTATCTTCCTTAAATCCAGCGAAACTATATTATCGCCTTTTTTTTCCTGAATAGCGTGGATAATTGCTTTGAAAATCTTTGAGTTTCTGGTTAATCTGGTTAAACGCTGATGTTCACGCGTCGCCAACATAGTCAATTGTTCCAATAATCAAATTGTTTTAATATATAATAATTGTCGTAAAAAGCACTTGAACCTGATATACAAAGCACCCGGTGGTAAAGAAGTGCTACAAATTCGCAGACTTGAATGATAATTCTTTGTGAATGCCCTTCAAGCCGATACTTTTACAATTTAAAGAAATCCTACATTCGTTCTAGTCAAAAGTACTAATCTTTTATCATTTACTTTAGCATGCATAAAATAGGCAATACATTCACCATACTTGGGTCGGTTGATAGTACCAACAACTATGCCATGGCACAGGTTCATGCTGGATTGGCGAAACATGGAAATGCCTACTTTACCGGCCATCAAACTGCAGGAAAAGGACAGCGGGGTAAACATTGGGAATCATCAAAAGGGGAAAATATCGCACTTAGCTGCATCCTCCAACCATTTATGCTTTCGTTAAATAACCAGTTTCACCTTAGCATCACGGTGGCGTTAGCCTGTTATGATTTAGTTAATCATTATACCAGGTCGGAAACCAGTATCAAATGGCCAAACGATATTTACTGGCGTGACAGAAAGGCAGGTGGCATTCTGATCGAAAATAATATCCAGGGGGAACAGTGGATATTCGCAGTTGCTGGTGTTGGACTTAATATTAACCAGACACTGTTTCCAGCGGAATTGTGCAATCCTGTTTCCTTAAAACAGATTACAGGTCGAACCTTTGATATTGTTGCAATGGCCAAAGAGCTATGTGATCATCTCCAAAAAAGATTTGAAACACTGATAAGCAAATCTATGCCTGAACTCCTTACAGAATATAACAGTATTCTATACAAAAAAGGAGAAAT
>JBBPYM010000137.1:0-5267 GCA_038199905.1 Chitinophagales bacterium
ATTACCATGTAGTAAAAAGAAAAATATGTAACTACATCTCTGCGTGCTGTGATAGGATAAACATCTTCATAAAACGGTTGTTGGTAACAGTTATATACAAACATTTATTCTTAACTATTCCATGAGTCCGCACCGAACTTTACCAGGAATGAAACAAGATATTCCGACTCTACAACATCCAGCGATTCCTTATTATTGAGATATCGAATACCAGAACAGTAAATAAAACTGCATGAGGCTGCAGCGGCTTGCGCTTTTGTACTGATGTATTTTGCAGCAGGGCATCTTTGCTGCCCATCATAGAGAATACCGTTAGCTCCAAAGCTCTAATATCACTTAATATGCTTAAATGTCTGCCCTGCAATCGGGACACATCTAAAAATAGTAGAGGATCTTAAAAGTCAAATAAGCGGTGATCGAAAAATTATTCAACTTTATTTTTTGACTGAATGATTTCAAACTGTACATTTGCCGCGGAGAGATGGCAGAGCGGTCTAATGCGGCGGTCTTGAAAACCGTTGACTGTTACAGGTCCGGGGGTTCGAATCCCTCTCTCTCCGCAGTCTTTAGCAATAAATCTAATTAAAAGCCTACAAATCAATAAATTGTAGGCTTTTCTTTTTCAGGGAGGTCAGAAATTGTAGATGCCGTTCCCTGCATATGTCCGGAAAAAATGTATTTTATGCTAATACCAATTGTTCAAAAGCCTCTGTGACCTCCGTTGGTTCTCCTCCGGCTGTTCTCTGTGGTAAAAAAAATCTATACACAAAAAACCAGATTGAATGATCCAAAAACACCTCCTCTATATTTTAGCTATCTCCCTGCTTGCCTGCAACTCCGGCAACAAATCAGTTCACCCATTCAATCCCGCTAAAAACGCGCACATCGTTATCCTTGGCAACACATTCGCCGAGCGCCTCCAGCATTACAATTATTTCGAGGCCTTGCTATACAAAAGTTTCCCCGATCAGCAACTAACGGTGAGGAACCTCGGCTGGAGCGCCGATGAAGTAAACCTTCAGCCACGCCCGCTGAATTTTGGTTCTCTCGATCAACACCTGCTCGAACAAAAAGCTGATATTATATTTGCCTGCTTCGGACTCAACGAAGCCTTTAAAGGCGCCGACAGCCTGGATAATTATAAAAACCAGTTGACTGCTTTTTTGCAGCACCTGCAACAACAAAAATATAACGGCCAGAAAGTTCCGGAAATCATTTTGATATCACCGATAGCACATGAAAAACTTGGTGGCTTTTTACCTGATCCGAAAGAGCATAACAAAAACCTGGCACTCTACACGGAAGGAATGAAGGAAGTTGCTGGTAAGCTCAATATTTCTTTTATTGATTTATTTGATGCTACAGAAAAACGTTTCGGAACAGGCAAGGATTCACTAACTATAAACGGTATTCACCTTAACGACCAGGGTTATAAAGAAGTGAGTGAACTAATGGCCGGTGCCCTGGATCTGCCTGTATCAAAGTGGGCAGCCAGTACAGATATGATTAACCTGAAGACGGTGATCGATCATAAAAGTCAGCAATTTTTTTACCGTTTCAGGGCAGTAAATGGTGAATATATTTATGGCCGACGCAAGGAGCCATGGGTGCAGCCTCCTGGCGGACCAATTTCTTTTCCTACTGAATTGAAGCAGCTCGACGAAATGGTCAGCAGTCTTGATAGTATCATATGGACAGAGAGTAAGGCTGATGCGGTTGCCAATTTGCAAAAGGCGGAACAAATTGTTAATCATGTCGCCCAGTTTGAACCTTTAAAAAAAGAGGTGCAGGCGATACCTTCGCCCGACCAGTTTGTATTGCCACCAGGTTACGAGATCAATCTTTTTGCTTCAGAAGTTGATTTCCCCATTGCCAACCCCGTTAAGATAACTTTTGATCCGAAGGGGAGGCTCTGGGTGGCCAGTATGCCTTCGTACCCGCAATACCTGCCCGGCAGTCCACCCAATGACAAGATCCTCATTCTTGAAGATACTGACGGTGACGGTAAAGCGGATAAACAAACCGTGTTTGCTGACAGCCTGTACCTGCCGCTTGGTTTTGAACTGGGCGATGGTGGTGCCTACGTTACACAGGCGCCTGACCTGCTGTTTTTAAAAGATACCGATGGCGATGGCAAAGCAGATACTAAAACAATATTGTTACATGGGTTTGGCACAGAAGATATTCATCATTCTATAAGTGCGCATACCTGGGGACCAGATGGTGCGCTCTACATGCATATGGGCACCTTCCTGCACACGCAGATCGAAACTCCTTATGGTCCCAGGCGTGATGATTATGGCACAACCTGGCGCTTTGAACCACGCACCCTTAAACTGGAGCCCTATATTACTTACCCGTATGCCAACCCATGGGGAAATGTGTTTGCCCGCAACGGCGTAAATTTAATTGGTGACGTTTCAACCGGTATGAATTACTTCGTTCCACCGTTAACGGTAGCTACCGATTACCCGGTAAAACATGTAGAGATGAAAGATTTTCTTAGTTCCGCCACGAAGCCTAAAACCTGCGGAATGGAGATTATCTCCAGCCGCCAGTTCCCGGAGAATGTACAGGGCGATGTACTGTTTAATACGTTCATTGGTTTCCAGGGAATCAAACAGCATAGTGTAAGCGAAGAAGGAAGTGGGGTTGTGGGCCATGAAGTGGAGCCGCTGCTGCACTCGAAGGACCCTGATTTCAGGCCGGTTGATTTGCAGTTCGGTCCCGATGGCGCTTTGTACGTGGTTGACTGGTATAACCCAATCATTAATCATGGTGAAAGGGCACTCCGTGATCCCCGGCGCGATCATACCCACGGCAGGATCTGGCGCATCACATACAAAGGTAAAAAACTGATGACACCGGTGGATTTGTCCGGCCTTAGCATTGATCAACTGCTGGACCAGCTTAAGGTGTATGAAGACAGGGTAAGATACCGCACCCGGATTCAATTGGGAGAATTTGCCGCAGACAAAGTGCTGCCTGCAGTGGATAAATGGCTGACCGGGCTCGATAAAGCGGATAAAGATTTTGAACAAAATAAACTGGAAGCGCTGTGGGTTTACCAGCAATTTAACCAGGTAAATGAACCTCTTCTTGATGAATTGTTACAAAGCAAGGATCATCATATCCGAACAGCGGCAACCCGCGTTTTATTTTACTGGAACGATAAGGTGAAAAATGCAGAGAACAGGCTGATAACTATGTCGCAGGATACTTCGCAAAGTGTAAGACTGCAGGCCATTGTATCATTGAGCCATTTTAAAACTGAAGCTTCTGTAAACGCGTTATTAGCCACCACAAAACTCCCCGTAGATTATTATATAGAATATGCCCTTACTGAATCTTTTAAACACCTTCAGCCTGTATGGATGGCAATGTTTAAAAAGGATAAAAACTTTCTCGCTCCAGATCCGGGAAAAGCGGCTTACCTGCTAAAATCCGTTACTTCTCCAAAATTAATGGCGATGCCTGGTTTTATAAAAGATGATCCGGAGTGGAAAAAGTATACGGTGGCACCTCTATCAGAAAAAGATTACAGCGACCTGAAAGATGTAGTAGCGGTAACACAGTTTGTAAATAGCCAGTCTGCGGCTATACCTGCCGGTGAGGAAGATAAGAATCTTAAGAATGACGGTAATATCATTACCTTAACGGCGGTTCCGGCAAAAATGCTTTTCGATAAAACATCGTTTACCGTTACTGCCGGCAAACCGGTTTCGCTGGTGTTTAAAAATGCAGATGATATGGCCCACAATGTTGTAATAACAAAACCAGGTACTGCCGAAAAAGTAGGTGTGGCCGCTGAAGCCATGGCGGCATTGAAAGACGGTTATGAAAGGAACTTTGTACCCAGAATTCCCGAAGTGCTTTTCGCTACTCCTTTGGTAAACGGTAATAAAAATTTCCAGCTCGATTTTAAAGCGCCCCAGCAGCCGGGTGACTATCCTTTTATTTGTTCCTTCCCCGGCCACTGGCGCATGATGAGGGGCGTGATGAAAGTGATTAAACCATAACCCATGAAGCCAGCCGCACTGATAATTATTTTTGTTTCGCTAACCTGCAGTTGCTTTGGCCAGCAGGAGATGCCTTTATACACTGGCAGGATTCCCAATTCGATCGTTACCGAAAACAAGGAATATAGAGAGGCGAATGCGTTGGTAGATTCGCTGGCTTTTAATGTATCCAGTCCGACACTAACATTTTTTCCTGCGCCTGGTGGCAGGGCGAAACTGCCGGCGGTTATTATTTGTCCGGGTGGTGGTTACCATGTGTTGCTTACAAAGCGTGAGGGCTCCGATGTGGCCAGGGCCTTCAACAAATTGGGCATATCCGCATTCGTGTTGAAGTATCGTTTGCCCTCCGACAAAACAATGACTGACCAATCAACAGGCCCATTACAAGATGCGCAACAGGCCATAAAAATAGTTCGGCAGCGGGCTGCTGAATGGAACATTGATCCCACGAAAATTGGCATTATGGGCTTCTCGGCAGGCGGGCACCTGGCGGCAACAGCGGGCACACACTACCGGCAATCCCTGGGCGAAAATAGGGAAGGTACCAGTCTTCGACCTGATTTTATGTTACTTATCAATCCGGTGATCAGTTTCACTGGTGCTATCGGGCATGTTGGTTCCCGCGATAATCTTTTAGGAAAAAAGACAACACCTGAAAAAATAAAATTCTTTTCGAACGAATTACAAATTGATTCCTCAACACCACCCGCGTTCCTGGTACACTCCGGCGCGGATTCTGTGGTGCCGGTTTTGAACAGCCTGGTTTTCTACGAATCTCTATTAAAAAACCATGTTCCCGCAGCGCTTCATATTTATGCCAGAGGAGAACATGGTTTTTTAACGGCGCCTTCTTTTGATGAATGGTTCGGCAGGTGCGTGTTCTGGTTGCGGGAGATGAGGATTCTTTTATTGTAGCGCCTCGAGCCATTGTCCGTTGGAGGGAACGTTTCGCGTCCATATCTCCTCTATTACTCCAAGGAGGGGATTTGCTATCAGCTTGACTTTTAAGGCAGTTTGTCGGCCATCTTTTACTGATTTCTATTACTACAAATTTGCAACACTCTAGGTTACTGATCGATAGAAAAAGAGAAGATCGCCTACATATCCCCTCCGATGGAGCGGACGTTACGCCGCGGGGCGGAACGGGGGTGGGTTCACGAGGCGGGTTGTTTCGGAGATTGTGTATGGTGCATCGTTATGAGTGTTTTTAGTGATAATCCCTAATTGTTTGCGGAGAGCATCCACCCC
>JBBPYM010000138.1:0-9430 GCA_038199905.1 Chitinophagales bacterium
AAGCGACGCACTTATAACTACAAAAGTTGTCCAATGCCACAACCGGATTGACAGGGAATGTTTTTCCCTAAGAAGTGATGGCTGGTTCAAATCAGCGGAAGTAATAGGTGTTGAATTCATGTAATAAATGTCGTCTAAAATCCTGTAGTAAAGCTGAAGTCGCTATTTTGTTTTGAGATCGGGTAGACTGTTTTTCCACTAGGTTGCGTGGCATAATTAGTGTGTAAGGGTTTACCGTATTACTAGTCAACAACCCTAGTGATTACTTTTCCTGGTGCGTTAGTTCTTTTGCCACGATGTCGCGAAGGTACTAAAGGGCACGAAGAAATATTTTGTGCGTCTGAATGGTTTTTCGCTTTCCTGTCAAAAAGTGTTTTGCAGCTTTGCAGCTGGTACAAGGTATATTTAGGGAGTTAGTTCGGGCAACTTATTCGTCAGGATAGGCAGGTCGACCAAGCTGGGCTTCACAAATACGACACACTTGATCAAAAATGCTTAATTGTTGAGTTAAGCAACGCTAGCGATGCAGTACAACAACCTGATTCATATCGCTGGACAACAACCTGATTACCAGTCGGATTTATATTCCGTTTAACTTTGTAAAAACCATAAGATAACAAACACAACCTTACCATGGCTTCAAATACTTTCAATATAAACGGCTTAACCACTGAGGAGGTAAATGTTGCCCGCGGAAAATACGGACGAAATAATATCACCTATAAAAAAGAAAATGGAATTTTAGAAGCGGTGAAGAGCCTTTTAAAGGAGCCTATGGTTATTCTACTATTGGTAGCAGCTTTTATTTATTTTGTTAGTGGAGATACAGGTAATGCCATATTTCTTGCGGGCGCAATCATTTTGGTAGCTGCAATTTCTTTATACCAGGATTCCAGGAGTCGGAACGCGTTAATAAAATTGAAGCAGTTCACGCAGCCAAATTGCAAGGTGATTCGAAATGGCATAATAGGGGAAATAAAAAGCGAAGAAGTGGTGGTTGGCGACAGTATGATGGTTGAAGAAGGAACTTCCATTGCGGCAGATGGGGTAATCAATCATTCAAATGATTTTTCGGTAAACGAGTCTATTCTTACTGGAGAATCATTCTCTGTTTTTAAAAACCAAACCAGTAAAGAAAATTTTGTTTTTTTGGGGACAAATGTTGCAAGTGGATTGGCAATAGTAACTGTTACCAACATTGGTAATGAAACTAAACTCGGTAAAATTGGCAAGAGTTTAGAAAGTATAAAAGAAGAAAAAACACCCTTAGAATTACAGGTAAACAATTTTGTAAAAAAGATGGTTGCCCTTGGTGTTGTTGTATTTTTAATTGTATGGGCGATCAATTATTTTAGTTCTTTTAATCTATTGGATAGCCTGCTTAAAGCGCTTACACTGGCAATGAGTATTTTGCCTGAAGAAATTCCAGTAGCATTTGCCACTTTTATGGCACTTGGCGCGTGGCGGTTAATGAAACTGGGTATTGTGGTAAAGCAAATGAAAACGGTAGAAACATTGGGCAGCGCCACTGTTATTTGCACTGATAAAACAGGGACTATCACCGAAAATAGAATGACTCTGGCTAAAATTTTTACGCTTGCTTCTCGAAAAATAACTAATCCCAATGAGTCTGTGAATGATAATGAAAAGGAATTGATACAACTATCCATGTGGGCAAGCGAGCCTATTCCTTTCGACCCAATGGAACTTGCTTTGCACAAGGCTTACGCTGATTTACAGGATGTAGATGAACGACCGGACTTCAAACTCATCCATGAATATCCGTTGGGTGGCAAGCCACCAATGATGACCCATATTTTTGAAGATAAAATCGGCAGACGTATAATTGCGGCAAAGGGAGCGCCAGAAGCATTAATGGCTATTTCAAATTTAACCATAACAGAAACACAGCAAATTGAAGCAGCTATTAAAACCTTAACCATTGATGGGTACAGAGTGCTCGGTGTGGGTGAAGCCAGTTTTGCCAGCAAAAACTTTCCGGCAACTCAACAAGAATTTAATTTTTTATTTAAAGGTATCATAGCTTTCTATGACCCACCAAAGAAAAACATAAATAACGTATTAACCCAGTTTTATGCAGCAGGGCTTTCCGTAAAGATAATAACTGGCGATAATACGGAAACAACTACTTCCATTGCAAAAGAAATTGGCCTTAGGGGTTATGAAAAAAGCATCACCGGTGACGCTCTGATAAAATTGGACAATGGGGCTTTACAAGAGGCTGTAATGAAGAACAACATTTTTACCAGGATGTTTCCGGAAGCCAAATTAAAAATCATCAATGCCCTTAAAGCACAACACCAAATTGTTGCAATGACAGGCGATGGTGTAAATGACGGCCCGGCATTAAAGGCGGCACATATTGGTATTGCAATGGGTAAAAAAGGTACGGAGATTGCGAAACAAGCTTCTTCATTAATTTTAACAGAAGATGATTTGTCTAAACTGGTAGATGCTGTAGCGATGGGTAGAAGAATTTATGCCAATTTAAAAAAGGCTATTCAGTATGTTATCTCTATTCATATACCTATCATCCTAACGGTTTTTATTCCGTTGGCTTTTGGATGGATTTATCCAAATATATTTTCGCCCCTGCACATCATTTTTTTAGAATTAGTAATGGGGCCTACCTGTTCCATCATTTATGAGAACGAGCCCATGGAGAAAAATACCATGCTGCAGAAACCCAGGCTGTTAACATCCAACTTTTTTAACTGGAAGGAGTTAATGTTAAGCATGGTTCAAGGCTTAATGATTACTGCCGGTACATTATTTGTGTATCAATATTCAGTAGCCAACGGTTATAACGAGGCACTTACAAGAACATTGATTTTTGGCGTTTTTATAGCTGCCAATATCTTTTTAACCCTGGCAAACAGGTCTTTTTATTATTCTGTTTTTACCACCCTGCGTTATAAAAATAACCTGGTAGTATTGATTATTGGTATTACACTTGCCATTACCGCTTTACTATTTTTTATGCCACCGCTTACTAAATTCTTTCTTTTTCAAAGTCCCAACATTTCACAACTGGGTTTATGTATTGCCGTTGGTTTCATTGCTGTTTTTTGGGTGGAGCTTGTGAAATGGGCGAAAAGACTTAAGAGTGCCAGAAAGACACAAAGGCGCGAAGTGGCACTAAGTAAATAAGTATGGCCACCAAGACACGAAACCACGAAGTAACCTCAAGCAAGCAATAATGAACTTTGTGTTTCTTCGTGCCTTCAACTCTTGGTGGCACTATTAGTTATGCGAATCTATTCGCTTACCGGAACGAAGGTAAACATCCATTTTTCAGGATTCTCCCAATTCTTTCCTTTGAACCTTCCGACGGGGCATTTCAACAAGACCTGATTCCACCCTTTCTCCAACATAGTTTTTGTGGGTTGGCGGTATTCGTATCCTTCATCAACAAGAGGCGTTTCTGAGTCGCCTTTTTTGCCACCTTGCTGCCATTGCGGTGGTTGAATTAATTTTCCATTCACCCATAGTTCACTGCTTTTGCTGTCCCATGCACCACCAGGTGGAGAATCAGTTGCCGGTGACCGCGAAAGATTATTGAAGCCGATCCAAAAATCCTGTGCACCGTTTTTATCGCTCCAGATTTTTGTGAGTGCATAGAAAGTAGCGTTTTCTTTAGGCTGATCAACTGCCCCCTTGATCAGCGGATACCACCAGTGACGCAGCACAATCGTTCCGCCTATGACCTTTTTGTAGAATTTCCAGTCACCCTGGTTTGATGAAGATTCAGGGGGAAACGTTTTATAAAGATTTCCTGCGTTATCGTAAGGTCCGTACAAAAGCCAATTCATCTGCGTTTGCTTTACATAGGAAAATGGCATGTCTTGGAAGTAAAGCTTTTTATGTTTGAGCAAACGTTTTTCAAATTCACTAAACCCATTCACATCGCCATCGCTCACATTCGATATCCAACCGCTTTGGCCTCCACCACGCCAGGCTCTCTCTGCAAAAGCAAGCATACCAGAGTATACGGGATTCATTCTCAGAATATCAATGTCTTCTTCTACTCTTCTGTCGTTCCACATACAAAGTGTGGCGCCAAGCAACGAAGAATCTCCCTTTTGCTTATCTCCAATTCTACGGTTATACAGGGTTACTACTGCCTCCAGCGGATCCATGTGATTAAGATAGAGATGCCACGAATCAATGTACCGGATATTGCTTTGCGAGGAACGATAGGCACTATCATCCATCCATAACTGGCGAATGGTGCCACTATTAAAATTACCACCGGGTTGCCAGCCGATTACTTCCTTTCCAAGTCGCTCAAGGTAAGTAGTGATTTCAGGAATAAATTTTTGATTGCTGATCCTAACTTCATCGGCGCCAATATGGATGTAAGGGATATCATAGGTGGTACAGATCTCCTTAAGAATATTTTTTACTATATGCAAGCCGCTGTCGCTTTGCATATCAGTCTTCATGGCACGGCGGAAAGCGGCACTGTGACCAGGCATATCAATTTCAGGAACGAACGTTATGTAGCGTTCCTTGCAATAACTAATCAATTCTTTGATCTCCGTTTCTGAGTAAAACTTACCTTTGTTACGAAGCATGTTTTTCCCGTCGGTAAGTTCAGGATACTGTTTGATGGCAAACCTCCAGGCGATATCCTCTGTGGGGTGAAAATGAAATACGTTGAACTTGTACCGCGCCATCACGTCAATCTGCTGTTTCAGCAAATCTATTGACATATAATTCCTTCCCACGTCAATCATGTAACCTCTCCATGAAAATGCTGGCCAGTCGGTAATATCGCAGAACCTTACTTTCTTTCCCTTCTCTATCAATTGCAACAGAGTTTGAATGCCGTTAAAAATCCCGTGAGCCGTTTTTGCCGTTATAAGAATTTTTTGAGCAGTCGCTTTTAATGAATATGCTTCATCAGAAGCGAGCAGATCCCGATTATCAATACTGATCTCAATGAAAGGTTGCTTTGATTTTGCTAGTTGAGTAACAATTAAAGCGGTTCCTTTTGTCTTCAATTCCTTTTGCAGGTAATTCGCTTCCTTTTTAAAAGAAATATTTTTTACAATAATTGCCTTGCATAAGTTAAGGTCAAAAAAACCGTTTGTCCATTTTACTTGCTGCGGTAGTGGAATAATGGAAGGTGTAATCCATGCCCGACCCTCTTTCGTGATCACAGCATCTTTCGACAGGCGATACAGCGGAATCTCATTTGAGTGGGCTAATTCAACCTGAATAATGAAAAGTATAAATAGGAATAAACGATGTTTCATGAATTATACCGCTTAAATATTATTTGTTTTTTTGAAAAGTACCTCGTTGATAATCCAGGGAAATGAATCAATTTTTTATAATCTGGCCAGTCGCGTTGAATGTAAGAAATAAAACCGGAAAAGAGCGGAAAAAGTAAGATGGGGTTTGGTAAAAGCAATCAGCATTAAAGACTTTCTTTGTGCATGTTTTGCAGATTCGGCTTTTTGATCGCTTATGGACAAATCTGATTATTCCGACGATAAGCGCAATTAAGGCTATTAGCTTTAATGCTGAAATTACTGCTGGCATAAGTAAGCCGGGCGGCTCGGTATCACCTTCGTATTGATACACCTGAATGTCCAATTCATCAGCGTTAATGCTATTACTCAACTTGTGGCTTTCAAAAAGGGAAAGCCATCCTGACTAGTAGTACTAATCGCTGATGTTCCGGTACATTATTGATATTGGTTTATCCCTTTGTGCTATATAAAATGAATCATAACACATATTCAAACGAGTGCTTTGGGTTATATGTATTCACATGAAGATGAATTATGGCATCCCAATATTTCGCTTTATCCAGCAGGTATGAGAACGCGGATTTATCATCCTTGTATCTATCATAGAACGTGAAACTGGCAGGCTTTTGATCCCTGGGGAACAGCTCCATAACTATTTTGCTGAAGCAACCTTCAATGCCATTCAAGACCTTCGTAATCTTGTGAGATTCCAACTCATTCAACGCGATACAGTTCTGCTGGAACGCGTTATCCACATATTCAATCCATATCAGTTTACCCTTTTTCTTATCCAACCCTATTACCTTGCTGTTAAAAACCGCAACTTCATCAATGGAGAGTTTATGTTTCCTTAATAGCTGGGTAAAAGATCTTTCGAGCTCAAATGCTTTATTACTTCCCTTTGTCTCCTCAAATGGATTTCTGTACAAAATATACAGAAGGGAGGCTAGAAGCAGCATTATTATCAGAAAAGTGTACATTTTTAATCTTTTTTGTTAAATAATAGTAATTATTCCATTTGATTGACCACCTCGAGGATGGTGAAAGTCTTATTGCCAGCGGGTACCTGCCAACTTACTTGTTGACCCTGGCGAAATCCTATCAACGCTGTACCTATAGGGGCTAAAATCGAAATCTTTTTTTCTTTGATGTTTGCTTTGTCCGGGGTCACAAGCATTAGCTCCATTACTTCGTTTTTGTCTTCCTCTTTTATTGTGACTTTAGAATTAAGCCTTACTACATCGAGCGGAAATTTATCCTTATCGACAATCTTTGCCTTTTTTAATTCGGCTTTCAGGTCTTCGGAATTTTTTTGATCAAAAGCAGTTTTACCCCACAATCCGTTGAGGTATGCAGTAAGCAGTTGGTAATCTTCACTTGTAAGAACAAGCTGGGTTTTTAAACTTTTCATGTTAATTTAATTAAGTAGTGATTAAAATGTTTGTTGTTGTATGCGCTCTTTTTTCTTTTTAAAATATACGTCTTCGAAACTTTTTGTTGTTTGCTCGTCTGTTCTCCTGAAAAACCTGGAGGCGTGAACACGTTTTATATCTGGAAATCCACAGGCTTCTGTTTTTTCATTTTTTTCGCCCTTTGATATACGATAGATCGCTGCCGCCTGTTGAAAGGTTTTCCATCCAGATCAGATTCAAAAAAATATTGTCTGATCTCTGGCCTGATCGATTCCAGAAAATAGCGCACATATCCTATCACAGGAAAGTTTCGCAAAACAGCGTGTTTTTTCTGACGAATATTAGCAATCGCCAACAGCAATAAAGGCATGGTTACTGAAAGAAACCAGTACCATTTCCCATCACTTGTATAGCCAATTCTAATAAAAAAAAGATTGGCGAATACAAGGTTTAATAAAATTATTCCGCTTATTGAAAAGAGGTTTTGTTTGCCTGCCATAGCAATCATTTATAATTTAATAAATAGTTGAAGATAGGTACCCCGGATCTCTGCCGATTCCTGATAAGACCGGGGTTTAAGTATTGAAGTCCTTGAACGTTCGGAGATGATTCAAATCTTTAAAAAACAGGAAGGCGATGCGGGCATAAACCTGCTGACCCGTAAGCGCTTTTAGCTTACGGAAAAAAGTAAGGTGAATATGTTTGTTTATGCGGGCCATAATTAGATAAAGCTGGAATGATTACATTTCATCATTCAACATTGAATTGACTGATCAATGAGGATTGTCTTTTCTCCTCAACTAGTTTATTATTTTGCCGACCGATCATTTTTGAAAGGATTATTTGCCAGTTCTTAACTTTAATTTCTAAACCTGGCAAATCACCTGTTTTATTTATTCTATTTTCGTAAAAAGGTAAAACAATTCTTTCTCTTTCATCCTGGAAGTCAAATTGCAAAAAGATAGATTCCAGGAATTCATACACTTTTCTTATGCTCAGTTCTCCTGGCTTTATACTGCTATAAGTCTTTTTCACAGATATCGAACTTACTTCGTCAAGTGCTATAATATTAATCTGAATTATTCCTTTATTTTGTTCCAATATTAGCAGTTTCTTCTTTATTCCATCCAGCCCGATTATCTTTTCGGCAACTAATTCATGACTGGAAAAGGCAAGGCTAAGCTTTGAGCCCAATTCACTTAACTGTAAAAATTTAAGTTTATGATCCTGGAGTACCTTGTTTTTCATATCGATGTATATTAGTGGCGCTTAAAGGCTGCTGGAGCTACAATAAGTATCGGGATAATAGTAAATATCCACGAACCCTTTAGCACTTTATGGGATTGCTCAAATAACAACATTCCAATGGGTCAGATGCAGCGTTAAGCTTCTAATCCTTGGAATCAAAAATCAATTAAAGTGTTGAAATTGCAAACAGAAGACGAGTAGGAATCCCAACCCGGTAATTAAAGTACTGAGGCTGGGTGTTAATTATGAAAGTCCTTACAGGTGGGGAAATAATTCAGCTTTTTGCTGAACTTTGAGAAGCTACAAGTAACAGATCGCTGTAACCCAAGCACTATTTGCTTGTCACGAACAGTAATATGTCTAATTGTACCTGGCATGTAGTAAAGATAGGGAGAATAAAGTTGCAAAGGTTCGGTAATCCTGAGTAAATTGTTAAAGCCGCAAGATTAATTTTATTGTGTTGAAACGTTATATGCTCAATTTACTTCTAATAGGAACTTATTTGTTTATTACTTTGCATTTGCAGGATGACATCCTCCTTAAACTGTCATTGATCTTCTCCCTCACTCTCCATCCAACGCTATTTCATAATTCAACGCTCCGTGCACGATTCTCGCGGGCGCTGTATAAGGATGTTCCGTGGCCTTTTTGATATCCATAATATGCATTACTTTCCATCCTTGTAGTTTTAGATAATCGGAAATCATAGATCGATGACATCTCCACCATACTGCTTCAGAGCACATGTAAGCTGTTCGTTGTTGAACTGCAATTTCCTCCAGTTTTTTTATACCGTTTATAAAAGATTCAGTTTCCATATAGTCTGCATAACCTCGAAAAGCAATACTACGCCAGCCTGTATTTTTTGAGTCCGGGTTTGTTTTTCTTCTTCCACCAAGATCCTTAATATGTACGTAATTGATATTATTTCCAGGCAATGAAATTTCCAGTGCTTCTTTATTGAATTGAGGAAATTTGCGGGAGCCAGGAAAACTTCTGACGTCTACAATTAAATCTATGTTGAATGAAAATAACATGGCAACAAATTCCTCTAACGAACGGGTAGAATGACCAATTGTCCATATCGTTTTACTTTCGTCGTTCATTCGTTCGTTGTTTTCTTCATTCAATATGCAACTAATATTGTATGATCATTTTAAAAACTAATCGCTCTTTTCCAGGAACTGCCTCAACACATATTGCAATATTCCTCCATTACGATAATACTCGATCTCGATTTTTGAATCCATTCGTGTAATCACATCAAATCTAATTTCCTGGCCGTCTTCCCTTTTAGCAACGATCTGCACTTCTTTTAAGGGTTTGATGTCGTTGGCAATGCCTGTTATCGTGAACGTTTCATTTCCGGTGAGACCCAGTTTTTCCGCAGTATCACCATGTTTATATTGAAGGGGCAAAACACCCATCCCTACCAAATTACTCCGGTGGATACGTTCATAACTTTCCGCGAGTATTGCTTTGATACCC
>JBBPYM010000139.1:0-16651 GCA_038199905.1 Chitinophagales bacterium
CTCTTTGCGAACTTTGCGGTAAAAAAACTTAGCATTACCCAAGCTCCTTCCACCCAAAATAATTCTTCGCGTTATTGAAACAGATATCCTGGATAACTTTGCCAACCCAATTCAAATCAGTTGGTAGTTCACCGTTCTCAATTTCCTGCCCGAAAAGCTCGCATAATATACGCCGAAAATACTCATGCCTGGGAAAAGATAAAAAACTCCTTGAATCAGTCAACATCCCAACAAAACGACTGAGTAAACCCATATTTGATAACGCATTGATCTGTTTAACCATTCCGTCCTTCTGGTCCAGGAACCACCATGCTGAACCATACTGCACCTTGGCGGCCACAGAGCCATCATTGAAATTACCCGTCATGGTGGCGATCATTTCGTTATCGGCGGCATTAAGATTATATAAAATTGTCTTGGTAAGTTTGTCCTGGCAATCAAGCCTGTCAAGAAACTTCGAAAGTGCCCGTGCTTGTGAAAAGTCACCCATTGAATCCCAACCTGTATCAGGACCCAGTATTTTCTTCATTCTTGAATTATTGTTACGAAGCGCACCAAGATGAAACTGCTGTACCCAGCCTTTTTCCCAGTCCCATTCACCAAAATTTACAAGCATGGCTGACTTAAATTGAAGATTCTCTTTCAACGTAAGTTCTGCGCCTGACCTGATTTTAGCAAAAATTGCTGTTATCTCAGCTTCAGTATAATCCTCTGCATACAATTGTTCAAGTCCATGGTCAGAAACTGTGCAACCCATTGATGCAAAAAAATCGTGGCGATTTTTTAAAGCCGACAGGAATTCGCTATAGGTTGAAATACTTTTATCCGCAGCCTGTTCCAGCTTACTGAGGTAAGCATTAAAACCTGCGGCATTGTCTACGTTCATTGCCTGGTCGGGACGGAAAGCTGGTAAGATAGGAATTTCGAAACCGTCGTCTTTTATACGCTTGTGATGTTCCAGTGAATCTACCGGGTCATCGGTGGTACAAACCAGCTTCACGCTCATCTTGCGAAGAAGATTACGTACTGAAAAATCCCTGGTTTGTAACATTGCGGTCGATTCATCATAAATCGATCTTGCACTATCAGGATTTAAAATAGTGTTGATATTAAAATAGCGCTGCAACTCAAGGTGCGTCCAATGATAAAGCGGATTACGCAAAGCGTATGGAACGGTAGCCGCCCATTGTTCAAATTTTTCATAATCCGGTTTATCGCCGGTACAATAAGATTCGTTGATGCCGTTTGTTCGCATCGCCCTCCACTTGTAATGATCTCCGTATAACCAGGCCTGTGTGATGTTCTCAAAAACCGGGTCATCAGCAATAAGTGCCGGCGACAAATGACAATGATAATCTATGACGGGCATACGCTTGGCGTACTCGTGGTAAAGGGTCTGCGATGTTTTGCTCTGAAGTAAAAAATTCTCGTCTAAAAAACTTTTCATATTGCTATTGAGTTGATAGGTAATTTCTTTATGATGGATGGTTGACTACCACAGGCTATAAAGACACACCTCTTTTCCATGGAATAAAATCATCCTGTCCATGCCGCACGGCTGACACTTCAATATCCCCGCTGGCAACCTGTATTACATAATCCAGGATCCTCTCTCCTGCCTCCTGAATCGTTTCTTGACCTTCTATGATAGTGCCGGTATTTATATCAATGATATCGCGCATTCTTTCAAACATGACCGTATTGCTGGAGATTTTCACAACAGGCGTTATTGGGTTACCTGTTGGAGTACCAAGCCCGGTTGTAAACAATACGATGGTTGCGCCGGAACCCACTTCCGCGGTAGTGGACTCCACGTCGTTGCCTGGCGTGCATAATAAATTTAATCCAGGTTTTGTCACTTTCTCCGGGTAATCAAGCACTGCTACCACCGGGGAAGTTCCCCCCTTTTTGGCCGCGCCGGCAGACTTGATTGCATCGGTTATTAAACCATCTTTAATGTTACCCGGGGATGGGTTCATATCAAAGCCTGATCCTACTGCATTTGCCCGTGCATTGTAAGTTCTCATAAGGTGACTGAAACGTTCCGCTGTCGGCACATCCATGCAACGATCGCTCAACTCCTGTTCTACCCCGCAGAGTTCGGGGAACTCGGCAAGTATTACCGAACCATTCAATGCAACCAGCAAGTCTGAGGTGTAACCAATAGCGGGGTTTGCAGAGATTCCTGAAAATCCATCCGAACCACCGCATTCCAGGCCTATGCATAACTTGCTTAAATCTGCAGGCTGGCGCTGATTTTTATTGGCCTGGATCAAGCCGGCAAAAGTTTGACGAATGGCTTCAGATAAAAGCGTGGACTCTTTACCTATTTTCTGTTGTTCTAAGAAAAATAATGGTTTATCAAAAGAAGGGCTGCGTTTTGCAATTTCTTCCTGTAGTTGTGCGTACTGGGCATTCTGGCAACCAAGACTCAATACTGTGGCGCCTGCCACGTTCGGGTGTGTAATATAACCTGCAAGCAGGGCACACAACGCCTGGGAATCCTGGCGGGTGCCGCCACAGCCGCCATCATGTGTTAGAAATTTTATACCATCCACATTTGGAAACAGTTTTTCCGTATGTTCAAGGGTAACAGCTTCGTTGAGATCAACAGTTAATATTTCTTCTGCTGTTTTCCCGGTTTTGTAGAGCTCTATTAATTGCCTTGCCTGCGACTGGTAAGTTCTGTTGCGCCCATATCCAAGATCTTTTACCAACGCTTCCTGCAGCACTTCCAGGTTCCTGTTTTCACAGAAAACAAGTGGAATAACGAGCCAGTAATTAGCGGTTCCAACACTGCCATCGCTGCGGTGATATCCTTTAAATGTACGTCCATTAAACTTCGAGACATCGGGTGCATCCCAGGCTGTTTTTCTTTCGCCCACATTGAAATCATTGGATGCATGTTTAACGCTAAAAGTAGACACCAGTCCGCCCTTCGGAATAAAGTGCTGCGCTTTTCCAACAAGTACACCATACATATATACCGGGTCACCTGGGTTCATAGCTGCTGTTACAAACTTATGTTTCGCCGATACATTGTCTTGTAAAATATATTCGCCACCTTCAAACTCAATAACCGAGCCTTTAGCAAGATTTGTTAAAGCAACAATCACATTGTCTGACGGGTGTACTTTTAAAACATTTTTTTTCATGACTGTACTACTGTTTTATCTGTATGCATCTTTTTAAGCGTTTGTTTGGCGCCCTGCGTCATCAGTTGATTTAAGTAACCGGAAACTGCTGCTGGAAAACCAATTAAATCCGTAAGGTCAGTGCCCCATAATGACTCTTCCTGTAGCACTTTTTCTACCAACTCGCCGGCTGAATACTTTTTCCAGCTTTCACTGAACCACGCGGCCTTATCATCCTGTATGGTATAAGCGTCGCTATTGATCGTTCCTGAATAACCGTTCTCTGTTTTGTCTACTTTCATAAGCAACAGGTAAGCGGCAAAACCAAGCGCGATATGTTCAGGTACTGACTTAAAACGCTCATAATACTTTAAAAGAACGGGCACATTACGCATTTTCATCTTAGACGAATATTGCATGGAGATGCTTATCCATTTATGATCTATATGCGGGTTGCAGAAACGGTCGAGCACGCTGGCAGCAAACTGGTGCGCGCTTTCCTCCGAAACAGTTTCATCAATGATGGCAGGACTAATATCTTTTAACATCAGGTTCTTCATAAACCCGCTTATCTCTGCGTTTTCCATAGCATCTTTCACTGTTACAAAACCAGACAGCAGCGCCAAAGCGCATGACAAAGTGTGCGTACCGTTCAACAACCTTAACTTCAATTCTCTGAACTTAGTTATGTCTGGCGCAATGGCAACACCATCATCAAGCTGGCTGAAAGATAATACATTTTTCACCGTTTCATTTGCCGACTCAATGGCCCACAACCGGTAAGCTTCTGCAACGATCAACAGATCGTCTGTGTACTGCAGCCGGCTTTCAATCGCGGCCTTCTGACTTGCACCCGGATTCCCCGGAACTATCCTGTCAACCAGCGAATTACAAAAGTAGTTACTATTTTCCAGCCAATCCATAAACGATTCTTCCAGGCCATTAAGGTGGGCGAGTTCCAGCACGATGGCTTCCAGTTTTTTACCGTTTTCGGTAATAAGTTCGGTGGGTATAATCACCATACCACTTTCCGCGGAACCGTTAAAAGCTTTATACCTTTCGTAAAGAAACGAAAGCAACTTGCCCGGGAAAGACACGGGTGGAGAAAAGCGGATATCATCTTTTACAAAGCTGATTCCCACTTCAGTTGTATTGGAAATGATGAGTTTCATGTCGGGGTTGGATGCGCACTGTAACACTTTGCCCCATTCAGACTTTGCAGAAATAACCCGGCTGATGGACGAATTAATGATATTCTCTTCAACAATGTGGCCATTCTCCACTCCTCTGACACAAATGGTATAGAGGCCATCCTGCTTGTCAAATGCACTGGAGTCGCCAGTGTCTGTTGATTTGACAACCACTATCCTGCCATTAAACACACCGTTCCTGTTGGCTTTGTCAATAAAGTAATCCGGCAGCCCACGAAGCAACACGCCTGTTCCAAACTGTAATACTTTTTCAGGCAGGTCAAACACGTTTTCCAATGGTAGGGAAATGCCTGTTTCCTGCGGGATGTTTTTTAGGGTATAACGAGTAAGCATAAAATTGTTTTTATTTTGTAGTGGCTGTTGTTGTAAGCTACCCGCTTACTGCAACCGTTGATTGAACATTTATTTTTTTGTTTGACTGAGTAGCCAGTTTGCCAGTTCCACTGCTGCGTTGTTGTTTTCAAATGAAAGCGGGATCTTTCGCCCATCGGTGTATTCATTGTATAACCAGGGGTCACCAACGGCAAATACAGTACCCTTGCCAAACGCAGAGACAGACATTATCGTGAAACCTTTCTCTTCTACCAAGGCTTTTGCCGGAGCTTTTAAAATAAGAGGAGAAAGTTCTTTAATATAGAGCTGTTTTGGCTTTGTAACAACAGGATTGTTCACGCCAATGGTAATTTGTCCCATCTCGAACTGTGAACCTGTTACCTTGTTTTTGCTTTCTTCCTTTGGCATCTTTATCTCAGGCACCTGTGCGGTTAACGGGTTAACAACATTTAAGGCAAGGATAATGGCTATTAAATATGTCGATAATTTTTTCATCAATATAGGTTGAATAACAGGCTTAAAAAAAAAAAGAGGTAATTGGATGCCGAAGGTCTGCTGGAAAATAAATGCAGGTACCTGTATTATGGATTGTCGGCTGTTTAAAGCCTGTGGCATATAAATCGTGTTCTTCATATATAGCAAATTTAAGATCAGCAATCATTACTGGCATCACCACCCTTTTGCAGCCGTTTGATATTCTTATTGACAGCTTACGGTGTGGGTACGCGCACAGCGATGCCGCTTACAAGATGGGAACCAAGATAGCAATGATATGCTGTAATAGTGGTCAACGATAGGTGATTTATTTATGCAATCGTTCCCGATAATGGTTTATTTCAGCTTTGCAACGCAGGTTTTATGTTGTTAGAATGGCCGATTGTTTATAAGTTCGTAGATTTAACCAAGGGCTACCTGATAGCAGAAATTCAAAGCTAAAGGCTCTGCAACTATTTACCATGAAATTTGAAGCAGTTACCGTAAGAGATATAGCAAACGCATTAAACTTCTCAATATCTACGGTATCAAGGGCTTTGAGGGGTAGTTACGAGATCAGCCAGGAGACTAAGAAACTGGTGCTTGAGTATGCAGAAAGCGTAAGTTACAGGCCGAATCCCATTGCGCTGAGCCTCAAAGAAAAAAGAAGCAGGTCAATCGGAATCGTCGCACTGGAGGAGCTGATCCATGAAACGAAAACAGATTCTACAAATGATTTTGTATTATCCCTTAAACAGAGCATTTCGTATATTTCAGATCCCCTCGCAGATAAGCTCGTTATCCCTGTTTTTCATCTCCCCTATTGCGAAGATTTCAATAAAGATGGCACCACCAGCTGGCTGGGCTTCTATTGAAGAGAGCGCCATTCACAAGCTCCCAGACGCTCTGCTCCGTATAAAATAATCGTTAAGAAGAGCAACTGCGTGACACTAATACACCAGCCTTCTGGCCACGCCGCTTCAACAATTTTGCTGAGTGAACGACTTCCTATAATGGGCGGGTATAACCTTTTCTTGTTCCAGCACTTTCAATAACAGACTTTAACAATCCGATCATTTCGATCTCTTTAGCCGGGTATTTTTTTAAGATATTTTGTGACTCACCCAAATCATTTTTCAGGTTGTATAATTGTGCTGTAGGCTTCAGACCGGTTTCAATATTTTTATTTTTCAGCCAGTTTGGCGGCACGGAAGATTGTGGGGCGATATATTTCCAGTCGCCGTGGCGGACAGCAAGCGTAAATGATTCCTCCAGCATGGTAGTTCTTCCTTGAGCAGAACGGCCCAGCCAAACAGGCAACATATCAAAACTGTCAGGCGCCTCACTGTCGGATAATTTCTGCCCTGACAAGGTTGCAAGCGAAGCATACAAATCCACCTGGCTTACCAGAGCACTGCTGATCCCGGGTTTAACACGTGAGGGCCAAAAGACGATCGTCGGCATGCGCGTACCTGCTTCATAGGCACTGTATTTACCGCCTTTGAACGGTCCACCAGGTTTGTGTTTACCAACCAGTTGTTCCGCTTTGTCATCGTACCCGTCATCAAGTACCGGCCCGTTGTCACTGGTAAAAATTATTAGTGTGTTTTCAGCAAGACCCACTTTTTTGAGAGTTTTTAACAGCTCTCCTGTGGACCAGTCCATCTGCGCAATAGCGTCTCCCCTGGAACCCATAGTACTTAAGCCTTTAAAACGGGGGTGCGGACTGCGTGGCACATGGATGTCGGTGTATGAAAAGTACAGAAAGAAAGGCTTGTCCCGGTTTTCAGTGATAAAGCTGTTTACTTTGCCGATCAACACATCAGCGATCTCTTCATCCTTCCATAACGCGGCTTTGCCACCGTACATAAAACCGATCCTGCTTATACTGTCAATGATTGTATTGCTGTGTTGAGCATCCCCTTTAAACTTAAGCTGATCAGGATTTTCGGTGCCTGTTGGCAGGTTGCCGATTTTGTGATCGTAATTCACAACGATGCTATCTTTTGGATCGAGGTTAACCACTTTATGATCTTCAACAAAAACCGTTGGCACACGGTCAAGCGTTGCAGGCAGGAGGAAAGAATAGTTGAAACCTATTTCAAGTGGACCGGGCTTAAGCTCGCCGTTCCATTTTGGATCACCATCGCCAAGTCCCAGGTGCCACTTGCCGATGACTGCCGTTGTATAGCCCGCCCGTTGCAACATGGCAGGCATCGTGGACGTGCCCGGCCTTATCAGCAAGGGCGCATCGCCGGGAAGAATCGCCGCATTGTTCCTGAAGGCGTAACTGCCAGTTAATAATGAAAACCGTGAAGGGGTACAAGTTGCCGCAGTGCAGTGGGCATCTGTAAACTGCAAACCGTTTTTGGCAATAAAGTCTACGTTGGGCGTCTTTACCCCTTTTGCCCCGTTAACGCCGATATCTCCATAACCAAGATCATCAACATATACAATAATAATATTTGGTTTGGACAAGGGTGGTTTTTGAGCCGATGATTTCATGATGAAACCAACAAACAGGACAGTGAACAAGATAATTTTTTCTTTTGCCATCATTACAAATATATCAACTATCAATTCGTTTTTCAAAAACCTTATCCAGGAAACCTGTTGTAAACCGAACCACATCATCAAACCAGGGATCGAAAAACCAAAACGGGTGCGGTGTATCGGGCAAAGTATGAACTTCGGAATAGATACTCAGAGCATTCATCTTTAGGATCATGTCATCCCGGCCTGCATGAAACCGGGGATTGGAGCTGTTGATAAAAAGGGCAGGTCCGGTATGTGTATCAACATGGGTTAAGGGTGAAGCCTCCATCCATGCTGCTGGTTTTTCTTCATAACTGCCACCTAGCCACGCAGCGGCTACGGCTCCTTCTGCAGATTCCGGATGTTTAAACGCAAGTATTCCGTCCACGTCAATAATTGCCTGGAATGCGGAAGATTCGTTTATATGCTTAACGCTTCCCTCAAAACTTGTTAAGCCGTTTGGTGTGCCGAGTAATGCGGCAAGCTGTCCACCGGATGAAAATCCCATAGATGCCATTTTCCCCTTATCCAGGTTGTAGCCGAAAGCATTGGCGCGCATCCAGCGGGCTGCGGCTTTAAGATCATGAACCGCCGCGGGGTAACTTGCTTCACGTGACAACCTGTATTCAACCGCAACAGTAACATAACCTTTGTCGGCAATCTCTTTTGCAAGCGCAACTCTCCCTCCGTGCTCCTTTGCGCTTCCTCTCCGCGTCCTCTGCGGTTAATTTTTTCAACGCACACAAACTCTCAAGATATCACAACTCCACAATAGCCTTGATAACCCCGGCCTCAGGATTGAGCCATGAAGGAAACTCATCCCCCAGCTCATCAAAACTTATGCGGTGCGTAATGTAGTTGGAAGGATTTACCAATCCTTGCCGGATGCATTCAATTACGTATTCGAAATCTGACCGCGTGGCGTTTCGGCTACTCATCAACGTGGATTCTCTTTTATGAAACTCGGGATGACTGAAACAGATACCCCCTTTCTGTAGCCCAACAAGTACATACCTGCCGCCATGTGACATATAATTAAAAGCATTTGTAATAGCATGTACATTGCCGGTGGCATCGATAACCACTTCCGGCCAGTCCCCGTTAGTGATGGCTCTCACCTGTTCAGCGGCATCTGGCAGCGCAGCATTTACCGTGTGTTCGATCTTCATGTTATCCTTGCAGAAAGATATCCGGTTTTCATTGGTATCCATGGCTATCACCTTAGCTCCTTTGATACGGGCAAATTCAATAATACCAATACCAATGGGACCTGCGCCGATCACCAGCACATGCTCTCCGCGTTGAACATTAGCACGTTGGATCGCATGGGCACCAATAGACAAGGGTTCTATGAGCGCCAGCGAATCGTAATCAAGTCCGTCGCCTTTCACCAGGGAATAGGAAGGCACAGCAAGATATTCAACCATACCACCATCGATATGAACACCGGAGACTTTAATGTCAACACAACAGTTTGGCTTTCCGTTTCGGCAGGCAATACAGACGCCGCAATTAAAATAAGGAATAAATGTTACGATATCGCCTGTGGCAAATCCGTCCACGCCGGGGTCTTCAACCAGTTCACCCGCCAGCTCATGACCCAAAATGCGCGGGTAATTAACATAAGGTTGGGTGCCTTCAAAGGCGTGGAGGTCCGTTCCGCATATTCCGATACGTCGTATTCGAAGCAGTGCATGTTTCTCCGGGATTTCAGGGTACGTTTTATCCTGGTATTCAAACTTGCCGGGTGTGGTACATACAAGTGCCTGCATAAGATAATGATTTGAGTTATAATGCCCTGTCAAGATGCACGTACCCGCCATCCACATGGATTAACTGGCCGGTTGTATGACTGGACTTTGCAGAAAGCAGGAACAAAACCGTGTCAGCAATTTCCTGCGAAGTGGTCATGCGATTTTCCAATGGGATTTTGGCAACCATCTTTGCGATCTGCGCCTGCGGGTCCGGTTGTTTGTTGATCCACCATTCATACAAAGGCGTCCAGCATTCAGCAACAATTACCGCGTTTACACGGATGCCATATTTTAATAACTCGACCGCCCATTCCCTCGTGAGCGCGCTTCTTCCGCCGTTAGCAGCAGCATATGCAGAAGTGCCTCCCTGGCCAGTCTCCGCGGTTTTCGAACCGATATTTACAATAGCGCCTTTTGATTTTATCAATTCTGGTAAGGCATGGTGAGCCATCAGGTAATAATGGACCAGGTTTTTATGTAGGCTCTCAATAAAACGCTCATAAGTTCCTTCCTCCAGGCTAACACCGTCGTTAACACCCGCGTTATTCACGAGCCCATCTACCCTGCCGAACTGTTGTATGGTGAGTCTAACTGCCTTTTCACATTCTTCGGGCTTGGTTAATTCTGCAACAACATGAAAGGCTTCGCCGCCCCTGGATTTTATCGCAGCCACCACTTTTAAATTATCAGCTTCATTACGTCCAATGATCACCGGCACCGCACCTTCCCTTGATAATGCCTGGGCAATACCCTCGCCAATACCTTTGGCGCCACCAGTTACTATAATTATTTTACCCTGAAGTTGTAAGTCCATACAGTTCGTTTAGATAAGGTTATAAATTTCAATTGCGTTCCCGCCCCAGAAGTCTGCCTGCTCGTTGGTAGAGAGGTTTGCGGTGTAATCCGTCACAATTTCCATCATTTTTTCGTATGATGCTGCCACGAGGCATACGGGCCAGTCAGAACCAAACATAATCCTTTTGCTGCCAAATGCTTCAAATACGGTGTCCAGGTAAATGTTGAAATCTTCTTTCTGCCATCTTTTCCAGTCGGCTTCAGTAACCATACCGGAAATTTTGCAGCTTACATTTTTGTGTAAGGCGATCGCTTCCATTTCTTCTTTCCAGCCAGTTATCACTTGTGATTTTATCAACGGTTTTGCCAGGTGATCAATTACAAAGCGTTGATCCGGAAAATCGGCCACGAGTTGCTTCGCATAGCCGAGATGTTTTGGGTAGATAAGAATATCATACGTAAAATTGAATTGCCGAAGATGTCTGATGCCACGAATGAAAGCCGACCGCAGCATAAAGTCTGGGTCAGGCTCTGCCTGCAACACATGCCTGAAACCTTTTATTTTTTTAAACCTGCTCAACTCCTGCAGTTGCTCTTCTATGTTGTCGGATTGAAGATCCACCCAACCAACGATACCCTTAATAAAATGATTATCAGCAGCCAGCCGAAGGTGAAAATCATTTTCCTTTAATGACTGGTCAGACTGAACAGCGACACAACCATCTATTCTATTACGCTGCAGCACCGGAGCAAGATCTCCCGGTAAAAAATCCCGTTGGATCTGTTTCATCTCCTCGTTGATCCAACTGTCTCTTACAGGATCAAATTTCCAGAAGTGCTGGTGGGCATCAATTCGCAGCATAGGCTTTTACATGTTGTTTAGAGACCCCGAGTCCGTCAATTCCTAATTCAACCACATCACCGTCTCTAAGGTAAACAGCAGGTTTCATACCCATGCCCACGCCATGTGGCGTTCCGGTGGAAATAACATCTCCGGGCAGCAGTGTCATAAACTGGCTGGTATAAGAGATCAGGAAGGGAATATTGAAGATCAGGTTGTTTGAATTACCGTCCTGGCACAGTTTGTCATTTACTTTGAGCCACAACCTCAGGTTATGAACGTCTGGCAGTTCCTCGGGAGTTACTAACCATGGACCCAACGGAGCAAAAGTATCACAACCCTTTCCTTTGTCCCAGGTGCCGCCTTTTTCCAACTGGAACGCTCTTTCTGAAACATCGTTGTGGAGACAGTATCCCGCGATATATTTGTGTGCCTCGCTTTCTGCTACGTAACTTGCTTTTTTGCCTATAACAACCGCCAATTCCACTTCCCAGTCAGTTTTTTCGGAATTTTTGGGGATGATGATATCGTCGTTTGGACCACATACGGCGGTGGTAGACTTCATAAATATGATAGGCTCTGTTGGTACGGCAGCGCCGGTCTCACGCGCGTGATCTGAATAGTTCAGCCCGATGCAAACGATCTTTGACGGCCTTGCGATGGGCGATCCAAGCCTGCTACCTTTCTCCACTACAGGCAGGTTGCCGTTGTTGGAAGAAAGAAATTTTATCAGCCGCTGAATGCCGCCGGTCTCAAAAAATTGCTCATTATAATCTTCGCCGAAAGCAGATGTATCGTAAGCGACATCATCTATAACAATTCCGGTTTTCTCCTGGTTTTCCTGGCCAAATCTGATAAGTTTCATTGATAATATTTTTGATGTATGTCACCATACGATACTGCTGGTGATATAAACTTGAATGTATAAATATAAAAAGGGTTCGGCACTCTAAGCAAACATTGCGCTAATTATTAAGTTTGATAAAACCCCCGTCTATCGGGTAGTCGCAGCCCGTTATAAACGAAGCCTCGTTGGAACAAAGGTATAATGCCAGTGCTGCCACTTCATCAGGGTTGCCCATACGTCCAACTGGCTGACTCTTTGAGAGTTTTGCCAGCATCTCCTCTTCGTGACCAGCGTAATTTTTCGCGATAAAGCCATCAACAAATGGAGTATGGACCCTTGCAGGGCTGATACTGTTACACCTGATATTATCCTGCAGGTAATCTTTTGCGACCGACAGCGTCATCGCAAAAATTGCTCCTTTACTCATGGAATAAGCGAAGCGGTCAGGTATGCCCACGATGGCGGCCACCGATGCCATATTTATAATGCAACCTCCTCCCTGTGCCTTCATCATAGGAATAGCGGCGTGCAGGCAATTATAGGCACCCTTTACGTTGACTTTGAAAATCCGGTCGAAATCGCTTTCATCTGTGGTATCAGCTTTTCCTACATGGGCTATGCCTGCATTGTTGATCAGTACATCAACTTGCCCTATTTGCTGAAAAACTTCGTTCACCTGCTGTTGGTCACTAACGTCGCAGTTGTAAGAAATGGCTAAACCACCTTCCCGGTCAATCAGGTCTGTCACTTCTTTAGAACTCTCAGTGACAAGATCGATGATATGAACCCTGGCGGCCTGCTGGGAAAACAATATCGCCATTGCCCGGCCTATGCCACTGCCACCCCCTGTAATTACTATGTTTTTTCCTTCTATGCTAAACATGTTCAAAATTTATAGTTCAAAAATTTTATCCATTAATATCCATTTTTCTCCTGCTTTTGCATTAGGTAGCGGCTGCTGGTATTTCCACACGTGCTGTTCCCATTCCTGCACATCCGGGCTAGCGGCGTCCAGTGCATCTTTGACTTCAAAACTAAATTCATCATTAGTCTCCATGATCATAAAAAGCCGGTTGCCCGTGCGGTATATATCCATCACTGTTATACCTGCGTCCACAATGCTGGAAATAATTACTGGCTTCACCTGGCGGTGTAGCCGCTCGTACTCGGCAATCAACTCTTCATCATCCTTTAGATCAAGCGCGAGACAATATCTTTTCATTTATAAAATTTTATCCTTGTGTAAAAAAAGCTCACAGCTACTTCACCCTGTACCCTCTCCAACCGTACCATGCCACCACCACAAAACAAAGCAGTGGAACAATAAAGGCAAATGCCGTCGACTTATTATCCGCCAGCATTCCCATAACATAAGGCACCATTGCTCCACCTACAATTGACATTATTATAAAGGAAGAAGCTCTTTTGGTATGATGGCCGAGATCCTTAATACCCAGTGCAAAAATGGTGGGGAACATAATTGATTCGAAAAAGAAAATTGCCATCAGGGAGTACACCGAAAGCGTATCATGACCAGAGATCACGACACCGCAAAGTACAATATTGATCAACGAATAAAAAGTAAGCAGTTTGTTGGGGGCAATACGGCTCATTAACGCTGTGCCGACAAACCTTCCAGCGGTGAAAAGTAACAAGCTTATGGACAGCAGGTAAGCCGCTTTGCTATTGTCGATCCCCTGATCTATTTCTGTACAGTAATTAATAAATAATGCCGCAGTGCCCACTTGTGCAGCAACATAAAAAAACTGCGCTATCACTGAATTGGTGAAATTACTATGACTAAACAAGGGCTTTCGATCCAATACGGGAGAAGACACGATCTCACTTTCTTTTATTTCCGGCAAGGGAGTACGAAAGAACAACCCGGCTACTAACAAAACCACTACTCCTATAATTATATAAACCATCTTTACAGAATCAAGATTAGTGTCTGTTTCACTGCCGCCGAAAAAAAGATTGGCGGCAATAATCGGCCCCAGGAAAGAGCCAACGCCGTTAAAGCATTGAGCAAGGTTAAGCCTGAATTCAGAGGTTTCGGGTTTGCCTAAAACAGTAACATAAGGATTCGCGGCAGTTTCAAGACAGGTGAGTCCTGAAGCGAGTATAAATAACGCCAACAGGAAGAAGTTAAAACTTGCCTGCTGTGCAGCAGGGTAAAACAGGAAAGCGCCAATAGCATACAACAACAAACCAATAATAATCCCCTTTTTATAGCCGTACCGGTTCATAAACAAGCCAGCTGGTAATGCAATTAAAAAATACGCACCAAAATAGGAAGCCTGCAGCAGCGTGGACCTGGTCTTCGTAATGTTTAACGTCTCCTGAAAATGTTTGTTTAGTACATCCAGCAGGCCGTACGCGGTGCCCCACAAAAAAAATAAACTGGTAACGAGTATAAGCGCTACCTGGTATTTTTTACCGCTGTCATTCGCAGTAGAAATTGTAGTAGCTGACTGAGGTGATAGCGCCATATGCAATCGTTTATTTTATTGTTTATTGTTGTTTCAACGTGTCTTTTATCTTCCTTTACTGCAGCCCCATAATGGCGGGTATTTACTTATGATTCTATGACGCTACACTTGCTAATACATGTCAATTCAATGACCTGACAAAAACAGCTTCGAATGATAAAAAGAATGTTGTAAACCGGACATAAAATTTTAGTATCAACGGCTCACTAAGAATTTCCCATTAATAGACGCTAAAATAAAGAATAAAACACACAACTGCCGTATGCCGGGTAACATTAAATGAAAGGGAACAAACAAGCGCCAGGTTTATTTTGATGACCTGATTAATTTAAACCGGTTCTGTTCGGGATTGATTATTTTATATATTTCTTCAAGGAGTGCTGTCATTTTGCTTTCAACATCCGGCAGGGTTAGTATTCTATTGCTTTTATATTGCGGAACATGGCCTTCCTTTTCCGGTTTCGGTATACAGTTCCATATCCTCTGCCGCCTGTTGATATTGTGGAGTGATTTATTAGTGCCAGGTTGATGCCTGATCGTAACGCTTTGGCTGAATAATTTCCCACATCAATATCATCAATAAAAAGCTGGTAATTGCCGGTGACTTTAGCAGAGATCTTAAGTATCACCTGTTTGAATTCTGCTATAAGAGACACCAGGAATAAAGCCGTTGGCGCATCCTCTACTATAGGGAAAGGCAGCTGCCTTCTATTCACGCAAACAGGATAGAGTCTCTGTCAGCAAATACTTCTTTGAAGATGCAGTTGTTGCTGCCAGCGTTTGACTTAGCGATGTCTTTGCCAGCATTGAATATTGCTACGTGCCTGGGGCCACCTGTAGATTTGAGGAATTCGTAAGCTATCACCAGGTGACCAGGCGGCCCGGGATTAACCCTGTGAGTTCCTATAATGATTGCAAAAAAAACCTTTTTGCTGCAATAAACTCAACATAATCAGTTAGGCTGCCATGTTCGCAGTCGGGTGAGACTGGTGTCATGTTAAATATGCCTCTTTTTCGAATATTTTACCGTATTTCCAAACATGAGCTTCTCTCTTTAATTATTTTCTATTACCTTTGCAAACTCTTTAAAAGGAGACTCATGAACAGCAAAAGGGAATTCGAAATAGCGTTTGTGGGATTAACGCCAGGTATTCACGAGTATGAATACCAGATTACAGATAAGTTCTTTGAAGCATACCAGCAGCAGGATTTTAAAAACTGCAATGCTAACGTAAAACTTCTTTTAGATAAAAAGAGTGGTTTTATGTTACTGAAATTTGAGGTTGGGGGAACAGCAATTGTAACCTGCGACCGTTGTGGCAATGACCTCCCACTTGAACTTTGGGATGAATTCAACATTGTGGTTAAACTGGCAGAAGATCCGGATTTAATGAACAACCAGGAAGAAGACCCGGATGTTTATTATATCTCGAGAGGTGAAAGTCATCTTCACCTGGAAGATCTGATCTATGAATTTATAAATCTTAGCATCCCAATGCAAAAGATGTGTAAAGTTGATGAGATCGGTGGACCATCCTGCAATTTGGAAGTACTGGAAATGCTTAAAAGAATGAATGAAGGTAATCAAGGTGCAGGTAATCCCATATGGAAAGGACTTGACAAATTCAAAGACTTAGATAGCTGATAAGATCGGCAAAATTTTTTATTAATTGTTAAAATGGTTGAGTTATGCCTAATCCAAAACGAAGACATTCGCAACAACGCAGTGCCAAAAGAAGAACACACTATAAGGCCACAAGTGCTACTTTAAGTACAGACGGTACAACAGGTGAATTACATGTTCGTCACCGTGCACATGTTAGCGAAGGCAGATTGTATTACAGAGGAAAAATTGTAGCTGAAGTATCTCCCATAAAGAAATAATTTCGTCTCTTTTACCTAATTCCAGAATCCATGGTTATCTTTAATAAGCTACCCTGGAATTTGGAATTTTTTTATTTTTAGACAGGTTATACCGGAGGTTATTACCATGATTATAGGTTTAGACATGATGGGTGGAGACTTTGCCCCTGTTGAAGCCCTTAAAGGGGTTTCTTTATTTCTGTCTGAAAAACATCTTCCCGCCACTTTAATTTTATTCGGCGATGAGGCAGTCCTTAACCCTTTGCTGGCTGCTCACAATATCCGTTTCGGAACCTATGAACTGGTGCACGCCAGCCAGGTCATTGAAATGCATGAGCATCCCACTAGAGCGCTGAAAGGAAAGCCGCTTTC
>JBBPYM010000140.1:0-9625 GCA_038199905.1 Chitinophagales bacterium
AGCAACAAAATCACCCCTCCCGCTTCTAACAGAAAGCCGGGTATTTTTCACCAACACTTCAACTTCATAATAACTTCCATAATAAGTAACACCAACAACCTCCCCCCGCACCGTACCAGCATCTTCATCAACAATACTAACATCGCCCGGCCTTACCAACAATTTTTTCCCATCCCCATTTGGCAGACCAAATAAAGAGGCGTCCATTAAATCATACCCTCCAAAAAGTCCCGCAACGTATTCGCTTACTGGTTGCCGGTATACCAGGTCCGGTCGGCCCTGTTGGATGATCTGTCCATCTTTCATAACAATAATCTCATCCGCCCAGGAAAGGGTATCCAGCGGCGAATGTGAAACCATGATACAGGTCAGGTGTAACTTCTCTCCGATCTCCCTGATAATGGTTTTTAAAATTTTTTTATGGATCATGTCGAGGTTGGAAAAAGGCTCGTCCAGCAACAAGAGGTCGGGGGCACCGACCAGTAATCTTGCCATGGCCACTCTTTGTTTTTCTCCCCCCGACAACTGATCGGTACGTCTCTTTAAAAGATGCATTATCCTGCACATATCAAATAAACTTTCCGCCTCATCCAGCGGGATCATGGTGGCATATCCCAGGATCTCTTCTACCCTGTAAGCATTTCTTAATTCAAATTGCTGCGAGAGGTATGCCACTGCCCTGTGCCCCGGCACCAGTTTTTCTTCTGGTCCTAATACCCGTTCTCCGGCTAACATAACTGTTCCTTTATCGGGTTGTATCAATCCTGCTATGATTCTTAACAAGGTGCTTTTCCCTGAACCTGTTTCGCCTGTGATAGCAATTTTCTGATATTTGTACTGGCTAAAACTGATTTCGTGTAACAAAAAATCTTCGCCCTTTCTTTTAGAGACAGACAGTACTTCCAGGTAGCTCAAGAGTTAAAATTTAAAGTGAATAGTCGTAACGGGCCAAAACGGCTTTGCGAAGATAGAAGACAACTGCTTTCTACCGGAATATCTTAAATTACATCTTTGCCCTGATAAGATATTCTTTTAACTTACACCCTATTAAGGGAGATTGTATTAAACCCTGTTAGCTTGTATAATAATCTTTTATATGTTTAAAATTTCGATGAGTTTGCTTGCCGGTCTTGTTGTGGTAATAGGTTATACCGTTCAACGGCAACCTGATCAGATAGCGATAGGCAGTGTTTCACAGGTACAACCAAAAATCACCGCTCTGCCTGACTTTCCGCCTGAGTTGGAAGTAACAAGATATGCAGGCCCTGATCTAACGCCAAGTCCGGCCTGCCTGGCCGTGGCCCCCACCGGTGAAGTTTTTGTAGGGGTTGATATGATTGGCTCTCTCGGCAAAACGCCGGGGAAAGGTAGTATTATTAAATTATACGATACGGACAATGATGGCAAAATGGACAAACATACCACTTTTGCCATGGTAGATAATCCCCGCGGCATATTGCCATCGGGCGACAAAGTATTTGTACTTCACACTACTTTTTCAAATGAAAATAACAAAGCCACCGGCATGGACCTGGTGGTATATGAAGACAAGGATCATGACGGGGTAGCAGACGGCGAATCAAAACCACTTATACAAAATATCAGTGCCACCAAGTTCCTCCAAAGCCGTGGTACTGACCACGCTACCAACGGCATACGCATGGGTATTGATGGCTGGATATATATTGCTGTCGGCGACTTTGGCTTTTACAATGCCGTTGATCGCTCGGGTAAAAAATTAACCATGCAGGGCGGTGGCATCGTAAGAGTTCGTCCTGATGGAACGGAAATGGAGATCTTCACACATGGTCTGCGTAATATCTACGACGTTGCAATTGATCCTTACATGAATATATTCACAAGAGACAATACCAACGACGGCGGAGGATGGAACATTCGTTTCAGTCACCAGGTACAGTCAGGGGAATATGGCTACCCGTTATTGTTCCAGCATTTTACCGAGGAGATTATCCCGGCGCTTGTTGACCTGGGTGGTGGCTCAGGTACGGGTTCCTATTATATGGATGACGCTTCCTGGCCGGAAAAATACAACCATGTGCCGATGATGGCAGACTGGGGAAGAAGCCAGCTTTATATTCACCGCGTAACACCAGACGGACCGAGTTTCACTCAAAAAAATGAAGAGTTTATAAAAATGCCGCAGATCACAGACGTAGATGTTGACGCGTCTGGCAGGATGTTCCTTTCCGCCTGGGATGGAGCTGGCTACTCCGGCAATCCTGCAAAAGGATATATTGTTCGGGTGGTCCCAAAGGGCTGGAAGTATACTGCTTTTCCCGATCTTAAAAAGGCTTCTGTGAAGGAGCTGGTGTCATTGCTGAAATCAGGAAGTTCTGTGGCCCGTTTACATGCCCAGCAGGAACTGCTGACCCGTCCGCAGGCGTCCAGCACTGCCTGGAAACTGGCCGCTGATAAAAGTCTGCCTTTATATACCCGTGTGGCGGCAATCTTCGCGTATGCCCAGGCTGCCGGAGAGAAAGCCACCGATAACCTGGTAAAGCTTACTGCAGAAAAAGAGGTGCGCGAATTTGCTTTGCGTGCGCTTAGCGATCGTAAACCGAACCTCAAAAATGTTCCGTTGAAACCGTTCCTGGATGGCATGAAAGACAGTGATGTCCGGGTTCAGGTGGCGGCAACTATCGGGTTGGGCCGACTTGGAAGGCCAGAAGCAATTCCTGCTTTGTTACAGGTTAAAGTGCCGTCCTCTTTTGTTGCCCCGTTTGAGCAAAATGAAGGTCCGCATGCTACGCCGAACTCATCAATTATTCCTGCGCATATTGCTGTACGTTCACTCGTTGCACTCAATGCCGTTGACGCCTGCGTGAATGCAATCGGCACGCCTTCTTCTACCATAGCGCTGTGGGCATTAAGGTATATGCATGAGCCCAAAGCAGTTCAGGGGTTGATAGCAGCAAGCAAAAAAACCACTGATGCGGCACTGAAAGAACAGATACTGTATACGCTCGCAAGGCTTTACCAGAAGGAAGGCGACTACGATGCAACAACCTGGTGGAGCACCCGTCCTGTCATTCATGGAGCATATTATAAATCCGTTGTTTGGGAATCATCGCCGGCGATCAAAGATGCACTGACCGAACAATTTAAATCCAATCCCGCCGATTCGCAATTTTACGCTGATTTGAACAGGCGATTTTATCTGGGCATTAGTGAATTCGGTGGAAATGAAACGCTGGCGGTGAAAGATGAACCCAAAGTCGATCTTGAGAAAATTAAAAACAGAAAAGGACAGATCGGAGAATCTTCCATTGAAGATGTGATGTTGTCCCTGGCCAGTATAAAAGGAGATACGGTAAAGGGAAAAGCTTTGTTTAGGCAGCAGGGATGCGTTGCCTGCCATAGTATTAAAAAAGGCGAACCATTAAAGGGGCCTTATATGGGCCAGATCGGCTCAATCATGAACCGCGAACGTATCGCTGAATCCATCCTTAAACCCAATGCCAGCATTTCACAGGGCTTTGCTACCGTAATGATCACCGCAAAACGCAATCAGACTTATATGGGTTTTATTACAGAAGAGTCTGCCGATAAAGTTGTGCTGAGAAATATTGCAGGGCAGGTATTTACCGTGAAAACTTCCGACATCATTTCAAGGAAGGAAATGGAAATGTCGATGATGCCGGCAGGGCTGGCAAACGCGCTTTCTTTCGAGGAGTTCGCGTCGTTGGTAACCTACCTTTCGCAACAGAAGCAGTAAGCCGTCAGCCATCAGCTATCAGCTATCAGCCGTTGTAAAATGATGGCTGGAGACTGGTTTATCTTATTGTTTCTAATTCATAATTCCTTTCCTCAATAAGCATATCCCCTCCCTGGAGGCGACGTTTGAGCCGAAGGCCAAATGGGGGTGGGTGCTCTCCGCGAACAATGAGGGATTCGAACAAGCTCATCACAAAAAAGCAATGGCTGCAGGTAAAAGATTAAGTGTATTTTAGTATCAACAAGGGGTGCCATAAATCCCCGCGATGATTGTTATGAAGAAAATACTTTTATTCCTTTTTGCTGTATGCTTTCACAGCCTTACGCATTCCCAGGATATTTTTATAAAAGATTATACCAAACCTGCTGCCACCGAGATATGGGAGCCACAACCAAAAATCGTTACTCCCGGCCTGAACAACGCGCCACCTTCCGATGCGATTGTATTATTCAATGGTAAAGACACAGATAGCTGGATCATGTCAAAGGATAGCAGTAAATGCAAATGGAAGCAGGAAAATAATGTTTTAACAGCCATTGTAAGATCTGGGAACATCAAAACAAAACAGTTGTTTGGTGATTGCCAGTTACACCTGGAGTTTATGATTCCTGCCGATGTAAACACCACTCCCGTGGCAACCAACCGCGGCAACAGCGGCATATTTTTGCAGGAAAGATATGAAGTGCAGATTTTCGATTCTTATAAGAACGAAACACCCTTATACGCCAACGGCATAACAGGCAGCATTTACAAACAAGTGATACCATTAGCAAACGCCGGCAGCAAACCGGGGGACTGGAACAATTATGATATCTATTATACAGCCCCAAAGTTCCGTTTTAACGGCACGGTGGAAACACCTGCATTCGTTACAGTGGTGCATAACAATGTACTGGTGTTGAATCATTTTGAAATACAGGGTAGTAGTGAATATATTGGAACTCCCCATTATGAACTGCATGATAAGGGAGCTATTGAGTTACAGGAGCATGGCAGTGGGGTGAGTTTTCGGAATGTGTGGATTAGGGAACTTTAGATGGCTGAGTTATTTTTACCCACAGAGCTCTGTGGGTAAAAAAAACTTAGCACAAGGACTATCTCCCGCGCAGATGAAAATTCGCAAACTTTATAAAATTATTCCAGTCGAAGATCATCATGTTGTGCTCACCTTCCCTGATGTGATAGCCTAGCTGCGACGTGGTAATGGCAGTATTCACAGCAGGCGGTTCAGCACCAAGCGCCGACTTCTTCTTATACAGAGCATACACTGGCTCTGCATTCTTTACTGAAAGAAAAGAGCCTTTCGGATCTGCCCAAAGATCTTTGGTGGCGTTGGTTGAATACACAGGACGAGGGGCTAAAAGCGCGAAAAGCATATGTTGGTCAACCGGCAAGGCGTTCTCGTTGTCATTGTACTTTTTATAGTTATCCGTAAACCAGAAAGGGAAGCTTGTATTAATCTTGGCAATACTTTCACCATAATTTCTCCTGGCGAGCGAGGCTCCGGTATTACCGGAGCAGTTGGTAAAGATCATGCAGAATCGTTTGTCCTCCGCGCCTGCCCACATCGCTGTTTTGCCGCCGCGTGAATGACCGACTACCATCACCTTTTTCGCGTCTACGTCTTTATCCTTTTCAAAATAGTCCAGCATCCTGCTCGCGGCCCAGGCCCATGCGCCAATCGTTCTCATACCATTTGGCGCAGCCAATTGCTCAGGATACAACTGCAGCACCCCTTCCTGGAAATGTTCTTTGTTATCGGGAGACGCGTCAAACACATAAAAAGCAGCAATTGCGTAACCTGAATCAATCACTATTTCCGCAGGCCAGAACTCACTTTTGACAGTCCTGGTTGGGTCGATATTTGAAATAGGCCGGTTATTGATCAATAGAAAAACCGGCGAGGGACCCTTATGCGCATTGGGGGTAAAGAGATTCAGGTTAATGGTTACAGACTTTCCAGCCCGCCAGATGGTAACTTTAACAACTTTAAGGTGAGCCTTGCCCTCCATTGCGTTTTTGTCTTCCTTGCTAATAACATACCGTAGACTATCATAGTCTTTTGGCAGCTGACCATAAACGTTATCTTCAAATAATTTAAGAATTTCCGGCCTTCTTGTATTCTCCCAGGATGACACGGTCGTTACTTTCTTATTTGATGTTGTCTTTAGTACATCGGGCAATATGTATGGATGCACTTTGCTCTCATCATAATTTTGTGCATAAAGCCCCGAACACATTACCGACAGGATTAAGCCAATGGCGAAATATTTCATAATTAATGAATTTTATACTGATCAATTAACTGGTGAGCGTGTATTGTTTAACTTCCAACTACCATCAAATGTAAATTCTTTAGTTAACATTTCATCACCATGTCTTGCGCCGCTTATGGTGATGGGTTTATTCTTCCATGATAACGGAAAGTTTGGTTTCCATTTTATTTCGCCACTGATGGTTATCTCAAGGCCAAAGAGACCCTCAATAACCGCCCATACATGAGCACCGGAGCCGGTGGTGAAATTACGGCATTCCTTCCAGTTGTATTCACAGTTTAGACCGTTAATGCTGTCGTGCCATTCGGTGGTATCGAAATAAACTGCGGAGTAGCTGCTCATTTTTTTCCTACATTTTTAAACAGTTCAGCGAGACGGTGGGCATGTTCATCATAAGCACTTTCGAATAAGGTAGTGGCACGTTCGGTGCCTACCAATACACCCGCGGTCAGCACTTTTGGTGGGCTGCCTGCAGCGGTAAGCAACCGTGCTGTTTCCGCCTTTATGCAATTAATAAGGATCGCGCCTCCGACCGTAGAACCTGGTCCTACCGGCGTATCCAGACCGGGCACCAGCACCATCGCATCTCCAACTGGTGCACCTGTGTCTAAAATAAGGTCGGCAAAATCGGTTAGTTTTTTACCGCTAACATGTTTGCTTACGCTTGGTATGCTGTGTTGTTTTGTAACAATGGCTACTACTTTGATCTTGTTTTTTTGAAAGATCTCGGCCATTTCGATGGGCACCACGTTGCAGCCGCTGGAAGAAATTACCAAAGCAGTGTCGTTTTCGTTTAGGTCAAAGTTTCTTAAGATCCTGTCTGCAAGTCCGGGAACGTTTTCCAGAAACATCGCCTGTCGCTGACCGTTGGCACCTACGACAAGGTTATGAAAAGACAGTGATAGTTCTACGATAGGATTAAAGCCGGGGAATGATCCGTAACGTGGCCACATTTCTTCTACCATCATCCTGCTGTGGCCGGAGCCGAACAGGTGTACCATGCGGCCCTTTAAGATGGTCTGGCTGAACCATGCCGCGGCCTGGTTGATGGCCGTTTCCTGCAGTGCCACCGTGTCAATGATCTTACGGCAGCGGTCAAGGTATTCGTTCACTATAGTCATGTTATTTTATAAGTTAAAGTGTGAAGGGCCGCTCCTATAGCGCCCGAAAAGTCGTTGAAGCCGGATAATACGATCGGTGTTTTCTCACCTCCGGGTTGCCATTCATAGAGTTGCATAAAGGTCTCAAGAGGTTCAGTTAAGGCTGTTTTTGCTTTCGCGATGCCGCCGCCAAGTATAATCAGCTCAGGTGAAACAATATTTATCAGGGAACAGAGCGCCAGGGACAGTTTTCGCACCGCAGTTAACCAGAGATAAGTTGCCAGTGTATCGCCTGCTTTATACGCTTCCACCAGGGATAAGGCGGAGTCAAATTTTCCGTAGGATCTTTTAAAAACGGTGACGTTGCCAAAAGCTTCTTCCAGTGTTCCAGGGATATCGAGGATGCCGGGGCTACCTTCACTGTCCAGGCAGATATGGCCAACGTGTCCGGCACGTTGCAGAAAGCCCTGGTGCAATTTGCCATCGATCAGTAAGGCACCACCTACTCCCGTGCCAAGCGTTACCATCAGGAGGTTCTTAATTCCTTTGCCTGCGCCGAGCCGACTTTCTGCTATTAAAGCTGCATGGGCATCATTCAATACTATTACATTCTCTTGCAGATAAAGCGACCAGTCAAGCCCCTGGAGTTCCTGTAACCTGCCGGGCATAAAAGCGATTAAACTGTTCAAACTGTTGCTGAGGCCGGGAGCTGCAATGCCAATATGTTTCACATCGGCCGATATGGTTTTCAGGGCGCTAATCATTTTCATTACCTCTTCTTTCCAGGGTGTGCTACCTGCAGTTTCAGCTGTAAGACTGTGCAATACATCACCTGTTTCATTTACCAGCACCCCTTTGATATTGGTGCCGCCGAGGTCAATGCCAATTGCTATTCTTTCTTCTTCCATCATAATTATTTTTTATAGAAACTGTCCCTCGCTAATGCTCCAGCCACCATCTACATTCAACACCTGCCCGGTTGCAAACATAGACTGGTCCGACATGAAATAACAGGCCGCACCGTCAAGATCCGAAGGTTTGCCAATACGCCCCCCCTGCAATGGCTGCTTCGTTACAATATACTTCATAATAGCATCATTGCCCGCTGCGCGTTTAGCCATCGGCGTTTCTACCAGTCCGGGTGCAATAACGTTTACCCGGATATCATCTACCGCATAATATGCAGCAATCGATTTTGTAAACCCGATAATGGCGGCTTTTGCGGCGGCATAGGCATGGGTTGTAAAATATTCCGGCGCGGGAGAATGCCCCAGTACGGAACCGAGGTTAAGTATTGAACCAGGCTTTTTCAACTCGAGAAAGCTTTTTACCGCCGCCCTGTTAGATAACATCAGCGAGGTAAGATTAAGTTCAAGGGTTTTGTTCCATCCATCCAAAGTTAGCTCGTGTAAAGGACCATCGCCAAATTTCCGGCCGCTGCCGCCTGCAACATGGTACAGGCCATTAAAACCGCCAAAGGTGTCGATGCATTTGTTGATTGCTATCGCGGCACTCTGTTCTTCTCTCGCATCGGCAGCGAGGCCGATCAGATTTTCACCATCGATGATATTGGCCATACTTTCATCATCATAACCCATGGCCACTACGTTTGCGCCGGCATTGAGAAAGGCTTTCACAGCCGACAGCCCGAGACCCGAACTGCCACCGATGACGACTATATTTTTATTTGCAAGCATGAAAGGCTTTTTAATGGTTTGCTAATATAAGATTTAGCTATCAGCTATTGGCTATCAGTTATCAGCCGGCGGCTATGATGGGCTGTCGACTGAAAAGCCGGTCAACAAGTTAAGAGGAAAGTAGCGGGTTCACCGCTTTTTCAACGAGGACAGGTAAAAAGAATTCAAACGATGCTGGTACACGGAACAGGTGATAAGATTGTGCCCTATTCACAGGCAGTTAAGCTCGAGGAAAGATTAACAGAATTGAACATCCCAAATAAGCTCATCACAATTCCCGGGGCAGATCATGACCTTAATTTTAAAGACGTGCCCACACGTACCATGGTTTTTAATGAAATAGATGACTGGGCGCGGAAATACGGAAAATAACACTTCAAGAAATATATTATTTTTTCAACCGCTGTTTGTATTCTTTCAATACTTTGGCTGTATGCTGCACGAGCTCGTACTTATTGGTCTTGATATTATAACATTGCACGCCCACCGGCACTTTAAGCTTCAGGTCTTTAATACAATGTCGCACCAGTGATCAATACTAATTGATTAGCCTTTTGAGATTTGGGCATTTTTTTTAACCGCAAGGCACACAAGGAAGGCACAAAGGGCACAAGAACAACTGGAGTGATCATGAAAATACTTCAATTTAAATAACTATTCAAATTGTACCAGGCCATTGTGATCTTTGTGCCTTCCTTGTGCCCCCTGTGGTTAAAAAACTCTTCGTATTTATAACCTTCATCCTTAGTCGCAGATCAATACTAATTGGTTAGCCTTTTGAGATTTGGGCATTTTTTTTAACCACAAGGCACACAA
>JBBPYM010000141.1:0-12528 GCA_038199905.1 Chitinophagales bacterium
TAAAAGTGAACAAATTGTTGTTTGGGCATTGATATGCCAATCAATAACAGGTATGGTGTTATTGATTGCTACATTAAGCGGCTTGTTGGGAGTTTTAAGTACGGTTGCCTTAATTTTCATTTTTTTGTGCTGCCAGGGCTTTATATTTCCTAACACGTCCGCGTTATCTTTGGCCCCGTTCAGCAACAATGCAGGCAGTGCTTCAGCATTAATGGGGGGCATACAGATGAGCATAGGAGCACTCGCTTCAGCAATAGTTAGCTGGCTGAACGATCAGAGCGCCGTTCCTATGACTGCTGTAATGGCGATCTGCGCCGTCGGCGGATTTTCTGCTCTGATGGTTGGCAGTAGGGTGGTTCGTTACAGGGCAAGTTTGCAGGAAGCCGAAGAGGAATGTTCGGAGATGATGAAAACATTGTGATGACTGCCCAAACACCGGCTATCAACTTTCGGCTATCAGCTACAGCTTTTACCGCAAGTTTTGGCACAAACATCGTTTCATTATTTGAGTGTATAAAAAAGCGGTTATATTTTATCAGCAAACTCAATAACATATCGGTTGAGCTAAGGCATTCTTACCTTATAGCTGATGGCTGATAGCAGATGCGTCAGTTAGTGCTTAACATAACACTAGTTATTTCTCACTTTAAGGCGTTATTGCATAAGAACCTAGATTTTACGGGTAGTTGCACTCATTGATCAAATAACTTCATCATATTTTATCATACACTGCTCACAGATAAAACTTCTTCTTTTTGTTTTACCGGTATATGTTTTTATAACAGGGTGACCCAGCGGACATTTTTTCTTCGAATATACTTCCCAGTGCTTAGACAGTTGATTTATTTTTCTCCATTCGAGAAAATCAAAGCTGTATACCTGGGTTTGCTTTATCATCGCGGTTATTTTCCTCGAAGGAATACTGCCGAGCCTGGAATCAGGATGTATACGAACACGGTACAGCACTTCATTGCGGATTATATTACCTACACCTGAAAACAATCGGGCATCCAGTAACAGATCGCCTATTAGCATGTCGTCGGCATTTTCCATTAAAAGCTTTTTTACCTTCCTCGGGTTCCATTCGGATGAGAGCATATCCAGCGACCAATCGTAAATACCTTCCAGCTTATCTTCCAGCAGTTTTACTTTGCATATATAACCGTCGAATTGCCCATTGTTGAAATGAAGACTGATGCTGGCATTGCGGCCTTGTATAGAATCATTGATTCGATAGCTGCCAAACAACATAAAGTGGATACGAACGGTAAAGCCTTTGAAGCACAACAGAAAGTGTTTGCCCCAGGTTTTTATATCTATAAGTTTTTGATTTATCAACCTGTCGTGGTCAAGCTCTGCATATCCCTTAGCTTCAAGCACTTTCTGACCTTTAAATATGGAGGCTTCTTCTTTAAGTATTACTAATGATGGACCTTCCATGAGTATAGACTCAATTTTTTAGAGCCGGATCGGCGAAAGTATTCCCTTGTTGTATATCGCCTGTTTCAAATCCTTTTTTGAACCAGTACATTCTTTGTTGAGAAGTACCGTGGGTAAATGCATCAGGAACAACACGACCCTGAGATTCCTGTTGCAGGCGATCGTCTCCAATAGCGTTGGCAGCATTGAGGGCTTCTTCTACATCACCTGCTTCTATTACGCTGTGCTGGTCAGCGGTTTTTAACTGTCTTTCATAATGAGCCCATAAGCCGGCATAAAAATCAGCCTGCAATTCAACCATAACGGAATATTTATTATACTCCGTTTCACTTAGCTGTGACCGTAACTGTGAAACCTTTTGGGAAGTGCCAAGCAGGGTTTGTACATGATGGCCAACTTCGTGTGCTACAACATAAGCCATTGCAAAATCGCCCGGAGCATTAAAGCGTTTAGTAAGTTCTTCATAAAAAGAGAGGTCAATGTATAGCTTTTGATCACCCGGGCAATAAAAGGGACCCGTTGCGGAGCCCGCTCTTCCGCAGGCAGATTCTACTGATCCTGTAAAAAGTACCATGGTTGGGTCCTGGTAAGTTTTTCCCATTTGTTGAAATATATTTCCCCATATTTCTTCTGTATCTTTCAAAACAACCTTTACGAAATCAGCCCGTTTGTCATCTGCGGCTTTTTCTTCTGGCGTCATTTGTTGTTGCTGTACGTTACCCTGCTGTAGAACGTCTGGTAACTGAGATACGTCTCCGCCACCCAGGAAAAAATTCAATAATAAAATGATCACTCCAACTACGCCGCCACCGGCCACGAGTCCTCCGCCTGAAATACCCCTTCGATCATCAACATTTGAACTGCCCTGCCTTCCTTGCCATAACATAATATGTAAAAATTTAGAATGAAGAAAAAAAATAAGAGAGCTGGTCACCAGCTCTCTTATTCTCTATAAAAATGATGCCACTTCCGCCTTAAGGTTTTTTCTCCAGTAATTGGAAGAACTGGTCTAGTTGTGGTTGAATTACAATGCGTGTACGGCGGTTTTTTGCTCTTCCTTCAGCGGTTTCATTGCCTACCAACGGCGCGTATTCACTTCGGCCCCCAGCGGTCATACGTGTCGGCGCGATTTTGTAGATATTCTGCAATATGCGGGTAACTGCAGTTGCCCGTTTAACACTAAGGTCCCAATTGTCAATTACGCAACTGTTTTTGATCGGAATTGTGTCGGTATGTCCTTCCACGAGGAAGTCGATCTGCGGATTAGCGTTAAGTACCTGCGCAACTTTACCCAGTACTGTTTTAGCGGCGTCAGTAACGTCTGAACTGCCACTTTTGAAAAGCATTTTATCGGAGATTGATATGAAAACAACGCCTTTCTCCACTTTAATTTCCACATCTGTATCGTTCACGTCATTAAGGGCACCTTTAAGGTTCATAACAAGTGCCATGTTGAGGGAATCCTTTCTCGAAAGTGCCGATTGCAGGTCCTGGATATAAGCATCCTTACTACCCAGGTTTTCAAGTGATTTTTTCACGCTTTCGGCCTGTGTTCCGGATAATACAGAAAGATCCTGTAGTTGCCTGAGGACGGTTGTATTATTTTCTTTTGTAAATGCGAGCTGGTTGGTAAGATTTTTAATCTCTGCTTCAAGTAAAGCCTTGTTAAGTGCAGATTCGGTTGCAGATGCCTGGCATCTTTTAAGCTCATCCTGCAAGGTTGCATAGGAGGTATTTAATGCCACATACCTCACCTGCTCAGCCTTAAATTTCTTATTACTGACACAAGAGAAAAGAAATAATGACAAGCAACAAGATAGTAGGGTTAATTTAGGAGTCATATGGTTATGTTTAAAATTTGCCGGCAATATACGGAAAAGCTATCAGCTCTCAGCCTTCAGCAATCAGACGTGTTTAAGAGAAAGTTAGTCTAAAAACGATGAACGACCCTCAAGCATATCCTTAAATCTATTAAGCGCTAAGGGCTGATAGCTGAAGGCTGATAGCTTTTAGTTACTTCTTCGTAGAATCCTTCCCTGTTCCCGTAGGTGAGCCCGTTGCTGAGCCGGTTACTGATGTATTTCCCTGACCGGTAGTGCCGGTACGGGATGGAATACCATCGGTGCCTTTTCCGGGAACACTTACCGTATCCATGCCCGCGCCTGCTTCGGGAGCGGGGGTATTTTGAGTTGCTGATGTATCAGGAGAATCAACTGTTGTATTAGTTTGGTCGGTATCGCTGTCGCCGCATGACGTGATCGCAAAACTGGCTACAGCAAAGAAAATAATTGCTTTCATAAATTTTGATTGAGGTTTGAAGTTCGAAGTTTCTTTGAATACCCTTCAATAATTTTGCCACGCAGTATTTCACTTAATTAAAAAAGGCCATTCCTGGGAATGGCCTTAACAATTTAAGAGTTTTATGCTTAAGGTGTTGTAGTGGTAGTGTCTTTTTTCACCATTGATGTATCTGTTTGCATGGCAGACGTATCTGGAGCCACAGTGGTTGTAGTGGTATTATCCATTGTGTTTACAGCCGCTGTATCAGTTTGAGTTTCAGTACCTGAAGCGGTAGACGGAGTATCGCATGATGCGAATCCTATAACCAGCATGGCTAAAAAAAGGATGCTTTTCATAATGTATTTTTTAGTTGTTTAAAAGGTACAATTGTGCTTGCACTATTTTGAATATGTCTGCCATGCACAAAACATGCCGCTTTTGCATCGGCCAGACTTTTAAGAAAATAAAAACCTGCTGATTTTAAATTTAGACGATAGGCATCTAACCGATGGTTTGTATATATATTTTGCGTGTTGTTGCACGGATTCTACATATCGGGAACGGCAATTCAAAAGCAGTTACGGCTTCTATTGCAGTCTGCACTAGTTAAGAATGCTGCCACCTGCATAAGGCAAATCTTCCTTAGCTTTAATTTTTAATATATTGAAAGTATGAAACAACGTATATTCTTTTATGCATTTTTAATGTTGTTGAGTTCCTGCAAATTGCCATCTCATGAAAACACGGGTTCACCGCATGAAGAACTGGAGTCGGTGTTCAACAGCTATTACGAAGACAGGATGCGTTTGTTTCCGCTGGAAGCTACATCGAACGGAGACTATCGTTATAATGATAAATTACCAGTTGATTTTACAAATGAATACCGCGATACGCTGAAGAGATTTTTCTCCGGTCATCTCGCCCAAATAAAAAAATTCAACAGGCAAAATCTGCTGGAAAATGACGGGATCAGCTACGATATTTTCAAGAGGGAAATGGAGACAAGTCTTTCGGGTTTTGAATTTCCAGACAACTACATGCCCTTTAACCAGTTCGTTGCTTTGCCACTAACAATGGCACAGCTCGGCAGCGGTGATGGTAACCAGCCTTTTAAAAGCGTTAAAGATTATACTGACTGGCAAAAGCGTGTCAGTGGATTTGCTTCCTGGATGGATTCTGCGATTGTATACTTCAGGAAAGGTGCGGCGTCCGGTTTCGTATTGCCTAAGATCCTGGTAGAGCGAATGATTCCACAAATGAGGGCCATGGAAACAAATGATCCGACAACCAGTATTTTTTATGGTCCGGTAAAGAAAATGCCTGCATCTTTTTCTGACGGTGAAAAAGATAAGATTAGCGAAACGTACAGGAGAATGATCGTCGGGCAGATTGTGCCTGCCTACAAGAATATGGGCAATTTCCTGGAGAATGAATATTTGTCCAAAGCGAGAACCGCAGCCGGTTTCTCTGCGTTGCCGGGGGGTGACAAACAATATAACTATCTAATACAGCTTTGGACCACAACCAATAAAACACCAGAAGAAATCTATGACATTGGTATATCAGAGGTTACACGCATCAGGAACGAGATGGGAAAAATTAAAAACGAAACTGGTTTTAAGCAAAACCTGGATTCGTTTTTCCAGTTTATGAAAAAGGACAAAAAATTTATGCCGTATAAGTCAGTGGGTGAGGTGCTGGCAGCCTTTAGAGACATCCAGAAAACCATTGATCCCAATCTTCATAAAATGTTTGGGAGAGTTCCTAAAACTCCTTTTGAGATCCGCCAGACAGAAGCCTTTCGTGCTGCAAGTGCAAGTGCAGAATATAGCCAGGGATCTCCTGATGGTAGCCGGCCAGGGATTTTCTACATTCCCATTCTCAACGCGTCCACATTTAATACAACATCAGGTATGGAGTCGCTTTTTTTACATGAAGCAATTCCGGGGCATCATTACCAGATCTCTCTGCAACAGGAAAACGACAGTCTGCCAAAGTTCCGGAGGTTCGCCTGGTATGGTGCTTACGGTGAGGGATGGGCGCTATATTGCGAGTCGTTGGGAAAGGAGCTTGGCCTTTATACTGATCCCTATCAACATACGGGAGCACTTGGTGATGAAATTCACCGGGCAATTCGGTTAGTGGTAGACGTTGGTATCCATCACAAAGGCTGGTCAAGGGAACAAGCCATTAAATATATGATGGAGAATGAAGCCATCAGCGAAGATGGCGCTATTGCGGAAATTGAACGTTATATGGCCATCCCTGCACAGGCATTAAGCTATAAATTAGGTGCAATGAAAATCAGGGAGTTGAGGAACAAGTACCAGCGGCAACAAGGCAGCTCATTTAACCTCTCAGCTTTTCATGATGCTTTTCTTAAAGATGGTTGTATGCCTTTGGACGTTGTTGAAAAGAAAATGGATGAATGGGCCCGGTAGGTTTGAGGGATGGGGTATGGGGTATAGTGGTTGGTGTCTGAATGTCTTGGCAGTTGGACTATACCATAGTGTCAACAATTAATCATTAACTGTTAACCACTAAACATCAATCCTTACTTTTGCAGCATGCGAAAAAAGCCGATTGTTTTACAAAGGGTGAAAGTGGAAGATTATGCGGCGGAAGGAAAATCTATCAGTAGGGTTGACGGAAAGGTGATATTTATTGAAGGCGCAGTTCCCGGCGACGTGGTAGACGTGCGGTTATTGAAGAATAAAAAGGACTGGGCATCGGGTAAGGTTATCCATTTTCATGAACATTCCAAAGACCGGGTAGAGCCATTTTGCGAGCATTTTGGAGTATGCGGTGGTTGTAAATGGCAGATGCTGCCTTACGAGAAGCAATTGCAATACAAACAAAATGAAGTGGAGCAACACTTGCGCCGTATCGGCAAAGTGGCAATTCCTGATATCCCGTCTATTATCGGAGCCGAACCAGTAAGGCGTTACCGTAATAAGCTCGATTTTACCTTTAGTAACCGGCGTTATCTATTAGAGCAGGAAATAAGTGCCGAAGGAGTGATTCCACGGGAGAATGCGCTGGGTTTCCATGTTCCCGGAGTTTTTGATAAAGTGGTAGATATCAATACCTGTCACCTTATGTCTGAACCGGCAAACCTCATCAAAAATCTTATTCGCGAATACGCGAGCCAGAACGCATATACTTTTTACGATATCAAACAGCATGACGGCTGGTTACGGAACCTCATCCTCCGGATTTGTACCACAGGTGAGATTATGGTGAATATTTGTTTTGGTTACGATGATGTAGCAGAACGGGAAAAGTTGTTTGACTTTTTACTCAGCAAGGTTCCCTCCATAACTAGTTTATTTTATACCATCAACCCAAAATGGAACGATAGTATTTACGACCTGCAGCCGCAGCTTTATTCAGGAAATAGTTTTGTGATTGAAAAATTGGAAGATTTTCAGTTTAGGATTGGCCCGAAATCATTTTTCCAGACAAATACCTACCAGGGCGAAAGTTTGTACAAAATAGCCCGGGACTTCGCGGAGCTTACAGGTACCGAAACAGTATATGACCTGTATTGCGGTACTGGCAGCATTGGTATTTTCCTGAGCCGCCTGGCAAAGAAAATTATAGGGGTGGAACTAATAGCGGAAGCGGTGAATGACGCAGGTGACAATGCGGCCCTTAATAAGATTCATCATGCACATTTTTTTGCGGGTGATGTGATAGATGTCTGCAATGATGTTTTTTTTGAACAACATGGCAAACCAGATGTTATAATAACAGATCCCCCAAGAGCTGGCATGCACGAAAAATTAGTGAAGAAAATAATTGAAATGGAAGCGCCAATGGTGGTGTATGTAAGCTGTAACCCGGCAACGCAGGCCAGGGACCTCGGCCTGCTGGACGAAAGATATATTGTTACCCGCATTCAGCCAGTAGATATGTTTCCCCACACACACCATATTGAAAACGTTACCCAGTTGAAACTGAGAACTTAAGCTTGTTCCACCATCAAGGCTTTGGTTAAATAAGCCACAGCAGGGTGCTCAATTAACACTATTTAATTAAAAGCTGAACAATAACATTATTTTTATAATTAAAATAAATTGGAATGGCACAATTCGGAATGAGACAATCCTTACCACCAGTAGTAAAAAATTTAATAATCGCCAATGTCGTCGTTTTCTTAGCGCAGGTGGTTTTTGAGCAACAGGAAATGCCATTGGAGGCCATGTTTGCTTTGCGACCTCTATCTTCAGGTTATTTCAGAGCATGGCAACTGGTTACCCATATGTTCATGCACGGCGGCTTATTTCATATTCTTTTTAATATGTTTGGATTGTGGATGTTTGGAAGTATTCTTGAAAACCAGTGGGGACCAAAGCGGTTTTTACAATTCTACATTATCTGTGGTTTAGTAGCGGGCACTGCTCATTTGTTGCTTTCTGATGGTAGTGCCATAGGTGCTTCCGGCGCTGTGATGGGCATTTTCGCGGCTTTTGCCTATCTATACCCTAATACACCTCTATACCTGATGTTCATACCTATACCCATAAAGGCAAAATGGCTTATGCCAGGGTTAATTTTGGTAGATGTATTCGGCGCTGTCGCACCACAGCAGGGAGACAATATTGCCCACTGGGCCCACATCGGGGGCGCTTTAGCGGGATTAGCGCTTGTAATGCTCTGGAACAAACGAGATAGACAAAATTTTTACTAGTCTGTTCGTTTATGAGGCAAACCTCTAATGAAATATGTGATACAAATACATTATGCAACTATCTAGTCGTTCTTTAGTAAATTAGTATCTAAAATTTCAATATAACTACAATGAATGTGCGGGAACTCAAAAGTCGTAATAGAATATCATTGGGTGAGGATGGGAACGCTCTGGTAAACCTGATTGTTTTTAATGTTGTTATTTTTGTTCTACTAAAGTTCATTTATGTAATCTACCTCGTCTCGGACTACAATTTGCAAGCTTATTATAGGAATATTTTTAATTGGTTTATACTTCCTGCCGATGTAAGCAACCTTGCCTCCCGGCCCTGGACTGTACTCACTTATATGTTCAGCCATGAGTCCTTCTTTCAATTACTTGGCAACTTATTTTTTCTTTGGTCTTTCGGCTACATTTTGCAAGAACTCACTGGCAACAGGAAACTGATCTCTATATACATTTACGGAGGTTTGGCCGGCGCATTTTTTTATGTATTGTGTTATAATATTTTTCCGGCATTGCAGCCGGAGGTGCCAACAGCCCTGCTGGTAGGGGCCAATGCGTCAGTAATGGCTGTAGCCGTTTCTACCACGGCAGTATCTCCAGACTATCGTATTTTCCCTATGATAAATGGTGGCATCCCGTTATGGATACTTACCCTCATATACGTAATTATTGATTTCAGTAGCATCTACCAGTCCGACACACCAAAGTTTGTTGCACATCTTGCCGGTGCAGCGCTAGGGTTCCTGTTTATCTACCAAATGAGGAAGGGAAAAGACTGGAGCGAATGGATGAACAATTTTCTAGACTGGGTGGAAAATTTGTTTAATCCAGATAAGAAAGACAAGAACAAGGCTGCAAAAGATGAATTCTTTTACAAAGTGAACAAAGCCCAACCTTTTAAGAAAACGCCCAATGTTACGCAACGCCGGGTAGATGAAATATTAGATAAGATAAACCAGAAAGGGTTTCACTTTTTAACTGATGAAGAAAAAGATATTTTAAAAAGAGCGGCCAATGGAGATGATTTGTAAATTTAAGCCATGGTTCCATTCGTCAGGAAATTAACCAAGCGCTTTTTTGTAATTGTCAATGTCATAGCGGTACTTTTTTTCCTCGTAGCATGCCTGGCAGCGGTATGTAATCCCGTAACCTATTGGATGGTTGCTTTGCTGGGTGTGGGATTTATATTTTTTACGACAGTCGTTTTTGTTTTTTTTATTTTCTGGATACTTTTCCGCTCTAAATGGGCTTTTTTATCGCTGGCGGCGATGTTAATCGGCTGGGTGCAGATCCATGCACTTTTTGCCTTCAATCCCCTGGCTTCCTTCTATGAAGCAAAGCAAGACAATTCTTTCAGGATACTTACCTGGAACGTTTCCCGGTGGGATGAAATGAATAAGCGGGCAAGAGGTGGTACCAGCAACAGGCTCAGGATGTTTGAGTTTATCAAAAGTCAGAACGCTGATATCCTGTGTTTCCAGGAATTTTTCGAATCAAGGAGGCCCGATCTTTTTGACGAAAATATTCCGTACATCACCCGGCAACTAAATTATCCTTACCATTATTTCGCTAGTGACCACATGCCCTGGAACGGTATTTATGAGCACGGGGTGGCTATTTTTTCGCGCTTTCCCATCAGGGACACGTTCCGAATTCGTTATCCCGGTCCAGACTCGTTGCGAGGCCGTGAGAGCCTGATCAGGGCTACTATTGAAGTTAATGGTCAGAATGTTAATATATTCACCACTCATCTCCAGTCTTTTCTTTTTACTGGTAACGACTACCGCAGTCTTAAAACCATTAAAAAGGCGGATGACACTGACAGTGTCGTGAATGCGAGCAAGGGAATTATTTCCAAATTCAGGCGCTCCTATGCTTTAAGAAGTCTCCAGGCAGACTTAGTGAGAAGACAACTGGATAATAGTCAGTTCCCTGAAATTATCTGCGGCGATTTTAATGATGTGCCAAATTCTTATACTTATTCTACCATAAAAGGCAGGCGGCAGGATGCTTTTGTAGAGAAGGGATTTGGATTGGGAAGAACCTTTGTATTTATATCTCCAACTTTACGGATTGATTATTTATTACCCGGCAAACAGTTTGAAGTGTTGCAATACAAAAAAGTAAACTTACCTTATTCAGACCATTTCCCATTAGTGTCAGACTTCAGGCTTCTTCCCAAAGGATAATCGTAAGATCGGTGTTGCTCCCTCAGCAACGAAAATCTATATTTGCATCGGCCGGAGGAGATGGAGATATTCTGATACCTCATCCGGCTTTAATTATTTAATATGAGCGAATTAAAAGTTTTAAATTCCTATACGCGCCAGAAAGAAGTATTTAAGCCCATCACCCCGGGACATGTTGGTATATATGTATGCGGCCCTACAGTTAGCGGCGAAAGTCATCTCGGACACGCCAGGCCCTATATTACTTTTGATTTTATTAACCGCTACTTCAGGCACCTGGGTTACAAGATAAGATATGTCAGGAACATTACCGACGCAGGTCATTTTGAAGAAGAGGGCAGGGAAGCTGAAGACAAGATCTCCAAAAAAGCCGTTATTGAAAAACTGGAGCCGATGGAACTGGTGCAGAAATATACCAACCTTTTTCATTGGGCAATGAGCCGTTTTAACAATCTAGAGCCTAGCATAGAGCCTACAGCAACGGGGCATATCGTGGAGCAGATAAATATGATCAAAACTATTATTGAGAAAGGATATGCATATGAAGTGAATGGCTCCGTTTATTTTGACGTGAAGAAGTATGCTGATAATTATCCTTATGGTAAATTAAGCGGTAGGGTAATGGATGATCTATTGGAAACGACCCGTGTGCTGGAAGGCCAGGATGAAAAGCGCAACAAGGCAGACTTTGCCCTCTGGAAATCGGCACCCCCTGAACATATTATGCGCTGGAGCAGCCCTTGGGGAGAGGGTTTCCCAGGCTGGCATATCGAATGTTCAGCGATGGCAACAAAATACCTGGGCAAACAATTTGATATTCATGGCGGTGGCATGGATCTTCAATTTCCGCACCATGAAAGCGAGATCGCGCAAAGCACCATCTGCAACCATGAGATACCCGCGCGGTACTGGCTGCACAACAATATGATTACCATCAATGGTAAAAAGATGGGCAAGAGTTACAATAACCAGATTGCACTGACTGCCATGTTCACCGGGAAACATCCGTTGCTTGCCCAGGCGTATTCACCCATGACCATCAGGTTTTTTATTTTACAAACGCACTACAGGAGCACACTCGATTTTAGTAATGAGGCCCTGCAGGCGGCAGAGAAAGGATTGAAACGTTTGTGGGAAGCGTATGAAATCCTGCTGAAACTTGAAATACCAGAGCAACATTTGCCGAAAGATCAGGAATTGGATGAAAAGGTCAAGAGTCAGTTGCAGGAGCTCGACGACTTTATGAATGACGATTTTAATACCGCCAAAGTGCTGGCCAACCTTTTTGAGATCGTCCCGGTGATAAACTCTATAAAAAACAAGCAGATCCCTGAGGGCTCTATAAGTACAGAGACTTTCAGCTTAATGAAAAGCTATTTTACAGAATATCTTGAAAATATTCTTGGTCTAAAAAGCGAAAACGCAGACGAGGATGGTAAATTGGATGCCGTGTTGGGATTGCTGATTGATATTCGTAAAGATGCAAAATCGAGGAAGGATTATGCCACTTCAGATAAGATCCGCAATCATCTGCACGGGATAGGAATTTCGTTGAAGGATGAAAAAGATGGGAGTATCAGTTATTCGATGGAGTAGAGCTTTGTTTTAGGGTTTACTTCCAGTAGGGTTTTAGCTTCTACATAACTACTTCTTAGGTAATTGAACCAAATGTTGCTTCCCCTTTGTAACTAATTGAAAAATGTTAATGCTGCGCTCATTAAGGATACAGTTTCTTAGGTAAGCATGGAAAACAACTCTCCCGAGAACTAATTTTTGTGCCTGATCTGAATATCAAAGACCGCGTTGGTAATCCTATAAGGTTAAGTCTTTAGTGATAGCTCCAGACAATTTAAACCTTATAGGTTAGCGGCGACCCGGTGTTCCTAACCCATAAGGTTTGGATTTTTGGTAATGTGGGTA
>JBBPYM010000142.1:0-6938 GCA_038199905.1 Chitinophagales bacterium
GCAACACCGGTTCTTGCAGATCTGAAGCCAAGCGGAAAATACCTGATGGAAGATCTTCATAACATTGGCGGCGTTCCGGCAGTAATGAAGTATCTGTTAAAACAGGGCTATATCAAAGGCCATTGTCTTACCGCCACAGGTAAAACAGTGGCTGAAAATCTCGAATCTGTACCGGAGCTCGAATTTGAGAATCAGAAAATTATATATACAACGGAGGCTCCGCTAAAAGCTTCCGGGCACCTGCAAATACTTTACGGCAACCTTGCTGAAGGTGGCAGCGTTGCAAAGATAAGCGGCAAAGAAGGTGATAGATTCGTTGGCCCCGCCCGTGTTTTTGACGGCGAATTCGAACTGATTAATGGTATCAACTCAGGCAGGATAAAGACCGGTGACGTGGTGGTTATCCGTTATGTTGGTCCTAAAGGTGGCCCGGGTATGCCGGAAATGCTGAAACCCACCTCCGCCATCATGGGTTCGGGACTTGGCAAGACTGTGGCACTTATCACGGACGGAAGATTTAGTGGTGGCACCCACGGATTCGTGGTCGGTCACATCACGCCAGAAGCCTTCGAAGGAGGATTAATTGCCATGGTAAAAGATGAAGACATCATTGAAATAGACACTATCAATAATTTAATGACCCTCAAAGTAAGTCAGGAAGAAATTGAGGAACGCAAACAAAATTGGAAACAACCTTTATTAAATGCAACAAAAGGAATACTCTACAAATATGCTAAATACGTTAAAACTGCCGCAGACGGATGTGTTACAGACGAAGACTGAGTCTATCACTGGTTCCGAAGTAGTGATGAAAACCTTCCTGGCCGAAGGCGTGGATACCATCTTTGGCTACCCCGGAGGTGCCATCATGCCCATCTATGATGCGTTGTATGATTACCAGGACCGCATGAAACATATACTGGTGCGGCATGAACAAGGTGGCATACACGCCGCCCAGGGTTATGCAAGATCTTCAGGAAGAGTGGGTGTGGTATTTGCAACCAGCGGCCCTGGTGCAACCAACCTGGTAACCGGTCTTGCCGACGCGCAAATCGATAGTACCCCGCTGGTATGTATTACCGGCCAGGTATTCGCCCACCTGCTTGGCACCGATGCATTCCAGGAAATTGATGTGATCAATATCACCACGCCTGTAACTAAATGGAACTACCAGGTTACCGATGCGAAAGAACTGCCAATGGTACTGGCAAAAGCATTTCACATTGCCAAAACTGGTAGGCCAGGTCCGGTATTGATAGATATTACAAAAAATGCACAACTGCAGAAAATAGACTACGAAGGTTATACGCCCTGCGATTTCATTCGCAGTTACAGGCCGAAACCTATTGTTCGCAAACAGTCTGTTGCAGAAGCTGCAAAACTTATCAATGAAGCACAAAAACCGTTTGTCATTTGGGGACAGGGGGTAATCCTCGGCAAAGCGGAAGCAGAATTCAAAGCATTTATCGAAAAAACAGGTATCCCCGCGGCATGGACCATACTTGGCCTAAGTGCCATTCCGAGTAATCACCCGCTTAATGTAGGTATGCTTGGTATGCACGGCAACTACGGCCCTAACGTGCTGACCAACGATTGTGATTTATTGATCGCAATAGGCATGCGTTTCGATGACCGCGTTACAGGCCGATTGGATAAATACGCCAGGCAATGTAAGATCATTCACCTGGATATCGATCCTTCTGAAATAGATAAAAACGTAAAAGCAACTGTTCCTGTCTGGGGCGATTGTAAGGAAACGCTACCGATGCTCACGGAAATGGTTGAACGAAAATCTCATTCCGAATGGCTGCAAAAATTCGCCGACTACACCAAAGAAGAAACAGATATCGTCATCAACGACGAACTGCATCCCGCATCTGGTGAGATGACAATGGGCGAAGTGATAAACGTGCTTAACGAGCTTACAGGCGGCAACGCTATCATTGTTACCGATGTGGGCCAGCACCAGATGGTGGCATGCCGCTACGCTAAATTCAACCAGTCGAAAAGCAATATTACATCAGGCGGTTTGGGTACCATGGGTTTTGCCTTACCAGCCGCAATAGGTGCCAAGTTCGGCGCACCAGATCGTGCAGTTGTTGCTATTATTGGCGACGGCGGTTTCCAGATGACACTGCAGGAACTGGGCACCATCATGCAAAGTGAAGTAAACGTTAAGATCCTGATACTAAATAATCGTTTTCTTGGAATGGTACGCCAATGGCAACAACTCTTCCACGATAAACGATACTCATTCGTAAATATCACGAGCCCGGATTTCGTAGCAGTGGCTAAAGGCTATGGCATTTCAGGTCAGAGTATCACAGATAGAACAGATTTAAGAAATGCACTAAAAATGATGCTCGACCATGACGGTGCTTACCTGCTGGAAGTAATGGTTGGCAAAGAAAATAATGTTTTCCCAATGGTTCCGCAAGGTTGCAGTGTTAGTGAAATAAGATTGCAATAAGCAAGGTTATGTTCAACTTAACTATGACTGGTTGCAGGTAATCATTTCCTAAAATAACTTCTCTAATTAGAAGAAAAATAAATCGCGATGAATAAACAGGAATTTACGATCACGGTATACACGGAAAATCACATCGGCCTGCTCACCCGCATCGCCACTATGTTTTCCCGCCGCAAGATCAATATAGACAGCATGAACACATCTCCCTCCGAAATAGTGGGTATACATCGCTTTACCATCGTTATTGATGAAACGGAAGAAGTAGTACGCAAACTTGCCCGCCAGATCGAGAAACAGGTAGAAGTGCTGAAAGTTTATTACAACACAAACGAAGAGATAGTATGGCAGGAAATGGCGCTGTATAAAGTTCCTACCGACGAGATCGCAGAAAAAGTGAAAGTAGAAAGGCTGTTGCGTCAATATGGTGCGCGCGCTGTTGTGATCAGGAAAGATTATACCATCTTCGAAACCACCGGCCAGCGTGAAGAAACGGACAAACTTGTACATGTGCTGGCGCCTTTCGGCCTCATAGAATTTGTGCGCACCGCCAGGGTGGCCATCATAAAATCCAGCCGTGGCTTTCATGAAAAACTGAAGGAATTTGAAGCAATGGAGCCAGGCACACAACTTATAGGGAACGAATTTTTATCAAAACAGAACGAGGTTTTTTCAATGTAGAACTATGCTGAAGGCTGAAAGTTTATAGCTGACAGCAATAGCTAACAAACAATAATCATAACCTGCCTTCCGACCTAATTCCGCAGATTGCCGGAGATCGGAAGGCTAAAAACACAATCATGGCAAAACTAAATTTTGGTGGTGTTGAAGAAAATGTGGTGACACGGGAAGAGTTCCCCTTATCTAAAGCCCAACAGGTTTTAAAGGATGAAGTTGTAGCAGTAATCGGCTATGGCGTTCAAGGTCCCGGACAGGCTTTAAATCAAAGAGAAAATGGCATCAATGTAATCGTAGGACAACGTAAAAATTCTAAGTCGTGGGATAAAGCTGTGAAGGACGGGTTTGTTCCGGGCGAATCATTATTCGACATTGAGGAAGCACTGCAAAAAGGCACTATCATCTGTTACCTGCTAAGCGACGCCGCTCAGATCCAATTGTGGCCTACTGTGAAAAAACACCTCACCGCCGGAAAGGGTTTATACTTCTCCCATGGTTTCGGCATCACTTATCACCACCAGACAGGTATCGTTCCGCCACCGGATGTTGATGTGTTTTTAGTAGCGCCAAAGGGTTCTGGAACTTCTTTGCGCAGGATGTTTCTACAGGGCCGCGGGTTGAACTCAAGTTATGCAATCTTCCAGGATGCCACGGGTAAAGCTTTTGACAGGGCAGTATCAATGGGGATAGCCATCGGTTCCGGTTACCTGTTCGAAACAGACTTCAAGAAAGAAGTGTACAGCGATCTCACCGGCGAAAGAGGAACATTGATGGGCGCAATCCAGGGAATATTTGCGGCACAATACGAAGTGCTGCGCAAAAATGGCCACTCCGCTTCTGAAGCATTTAATGAAACAGTGGAAGAACTAACACAGAGCCTTATGCCGCTGGTTGCGGAAAACGGCATGGACTGGATGTATGCTAATTGCTCCACAACGGCACAACGTGGCGCACTGGACTGGTGGAAAAAATTTCGTGACGCAACATTGCCAGTATTTAACGACCTGTACAACAGTGTAGCAACCGGTGTTGAATCTCAACGCTCAATCGACAGCAACAGCAAAGCTGACTATCGTGAAAAGTTAGAAGTTGAATTAAAAGAATTACGCGACAGCGAATTATGGCAATCCGGTAAAACAGTTAGAAGCCTCAGGCCCGAAAATCAAAAGGCACCCGCTGAACCGGTTGCTTAAACAACCTGAACCTCTTACCTGATATTTTTACGGAGCTGACTAAAGCAACAACTGAGCGTTTTAAGTTAAAACTACCTAAACAGCATTAGCCCGCTCCGTAATATTTTAATTTGATGGTTCTATCAAATCCAGCCTCAATATAATTTCATGAGCATATCCACTAATTCAGGAACCAAACTGGAATTTCACAAAGCTGCCGAACGCCTGAAGAAGATCGTGAATAGAACACCACTGTTGCTTAATGATAGCCTGTCCAGGAAATACAAGTGCCAGGTTTTTCTTAAACGTGAAGACCTGCAGATCGTACGTTCTTACAAATTGCGTGGTGCATATAATATGATGATGAGCCTGCCAACAGCACAGCTTCAACGGGGAGTAGTTTGTGCAAGCGCAGGAAATCACGCCCAGGGTTTTGCATATAGTTGTAAAAAACTGAATGCAAGAGGTGTGGTGTTCATGCCCATTATCACCCCAAAACAAAAAGTGAATCAAACGAAAATGTTTGGCGAAGGTTTTATTGACATAAAATTGATCGGCGACACGTTTGATGACTGTTCCCTGGCAGCCAAAATATTTACCGAAGAACAAGGCATGACTTTTATTCCCCCTTTTGACGACCTCAGGATCATTGAGGGACAGGGAACTGTTGGTGTTGAGATCCTGGAAGACCAGTCACAGGTAGATTACCTCTTCCTGCCAATAGGCGGCGGTGGCCTGGCCTCCGGCGTTGGCACTTTCTTCAAAACATTCTCACCAGGTACAAAAATAATAGGACTGGAGCCGGAGGGTGCCCCCGCAATGTATGAATCTTTGAAAGCTGGCAAGCCCATTACACTTCAAACCATCGACAGGTTTGTCGATGGCGCAGCTGTTAAACGGGTTGGAGACACCACTTTCAACCTCTGCAGGGAGGTGATCGATGAAGTACACCTGGTGCCAGAGGGAAAAGTTTGCACAACTATCCTCAAACTTTACAATGAAGATGCTATTGTAGCCGAACCAGCCGGCGCACTGAGTATCGCCGCATTAGATGATTATGCTGATGTAATAGTAGGCAAAACAGTGGTCTGCATATTAAGCGGTGGCAATAATGATATTGACCGTATGCAGGAGATCAAGGAACGCTCATTGCAGTTCGAAGGACTTAAGCATTATTTCCTTATCAATTTCGCTCAACGTCCCGGGGCTCTAAAAGAATTCGTAAACTCCGTACTCGGTCCCGGTGATGACATTACGCGCTTTGAATACATGCAAAAGCACAATAAAGAAACCGGTCCGGCACTGGTTGGAATAGAGTTAAAAAGCAAAGACGATTATAAAGCTCTCATGCAAAATCTCGAAACTTCCAGGTTCAAATTTACCGAGCTTAACAAAAACGATGACCTTTTTGGTTACCTGGTATAGCTTTCACTATCAACAGTTTCATACGCTGTAATAGGGAGAACATCTGCTAATAAATACATAGTTTATGAAATTTCTTACATTTGTTCAGGAAAATTTCGAGCATAACCTGAAAGCGTTCCTCTCCCTTTCAACTCATCAACACTTAACATTTTTATTGGCATAGCAGGAAAACGCAATTTATTTCGTACTTTTAGTCAGCCTGCTTGCCCGACTTTTAATAATATTTATAAAAATGATGATTTCATTAGAAATTATTTAAAAAAAGGCTTCGTTGTATGGGAAATAAGGGATTATATTCACCTGAGTTTGAACATGATTCATGTGGGATAGGGTTTGTTGCTAACATTAAAAGTAGTAAATCACATCAGATCGTATCCGATGCGTTAACGATCTTGGAGAACATGGAGCATCGGGGGGCTTGCGGGTGTGAGAACAATACTGGCGACGGAGCTGGTATTCTTATTCAAACACCCCACGAATTTTTCTTTGATGAGTGCGTTAAATTGGGTGCGCATCTCCCTGCTTACGGTAAATACGCGGTAGGCGTACTGTTTTTTCCGAAAGAAATCCGCCTAAGGGAAGAATGCCGCGACATCTTTAATCGTTGCGCAGAAAAGCTTGGCCTCGAAGTGCTTATCTATCGCAAAGTACCTGTAAACCCGGAAGGCATTGGCCCTACGGCACTGTCTGTAGAACCTGAAATAGAACAGGTTTTTATCGCCTGCCCAGACCATATCACAAATGCGGAAGACTTCGAGCGTAAGTTATTTGTACTTCGTAATTACGCGGGGCACACCATCACCAACACAGTAAAAAAAGACCCTATTGGCTTTTATGTAGCTTCCCTTTCTTATAAGACAGTCGTTTATAAAGGCCAGCTTACCAGCCTCCAGGTCCGTGAGTATTTCCCTGATCTTAATAACAAAAGGGTTGTTTCGGCATTTGGTTTAATTCATTCCCGTTTTGCGACCAATACTTTTCCCTCCTGGAAACTGGCACAACCTTTCAGGTATATTGCTCACAACGGTGAAATAAACACTCTTAACGGTAACCTTAACTGGCTTAGAACCAGTGAGAAGGGCTTTTTCTCTCCTTTTTTTACCAAAGAAGAGATGGACATGCTTCTTCCCATCATTACCTCAGGGCAATCAGATTCGGCATGCCTTGACAATATGATTGAACTGCTTTCTCTATGC
>JBBPYM010000143.1:0-3971 GCA_038199905.1 Chitinophagales bacterium
CTGGAGATATTGAAGGCGCAGCCCCTGCCGGTAATCCTGGCCGGCGACCTGAACGCGGATCCATCCTCAGCTACCATCGGGATACTGGATAGTTATTTTACAAGAAGCTGCAGCACCTCTGACTGCCCGTTTACGATACCAGTAATTAATCCCAGGAAAACAATTGACTTTATAGCCTATGCGCCCAGCGGCCAATTTGTGGTACAGTTGCACCGGGTTGTTGATGAAAAATATGCGTCTGACCACCTACCTGTGTTTGCAGTGTTCGGCGTAAAATAAGAACAGGACTGCAGGTTGATTTTTTTAACCGCAAAGCACGCAAAGAGGAAGCGCAGAGGGCCACAAAGTAATACTTTGCGTTGCTCTGCGCTTCCTCTTTGCGTGCTTTGCGGTTAAAAAAGAAATCTACGCTATGTTACGCCCCGCCTTATACCCAGCAAGGGCATAATACAGAATATAAAGATAACAAGGAAGCATGCAGATCAAGAAGGACAGGTGATTGGAAACATTCATCTTATCCTTCAAAGTAGCATATAACAAAGGTATCAATGCACCACCCACAATACCCATGATAAGCAAAGCTGCTCCAATCTTTATGAATTTACCCAGTCCGTCAATAGCAAGTGGAAAGATCGAAGGCCACATCAGTGCGTTGGCCAGTCCTAATAAAGCAATAAAAGTTATCGCCGTATTGCCGGTGGTAAAAAACACGCAAACGGTAAACAATATACCCAGGCTGGCAGATACCAGTAATGCCTTTTGTTGCGATATAAACTTTGGAACGGTAAAAATCCCTATCACATAACCCACAAGCATAGCCGTAAGCGTAAACGTGGTAAAGTTTTTTGTTTTGTCAAGGGTCATGCCCATTGCTTTACCGTAAGTGCCAATTGCGTCTCCGGCCATTACTTCGGCTCCAACATAAACAAAGATGCATAAAACGCCCAGCAACAGGTGAGGGAACTGCATGATGCTTGTTTTACCCTTCTGCGCAGAAACCTGGATGGGATCTTCTTCTGCTTCTATTTCAGGCAGCGAAGATCGTTTTATGAACAACGCAACTAACAGTAGCAATACCCCCATTATAATATAAGGCATGATAACCCTGGAAGCCAGTTCATTCAGCAACTGTTCCTTTACCGCAGGATCTACAGCTGTGTTAATATTAACTTCAATCTGGGTGGCATTTTTTAAAACTATGGCGCTTAAAATCAACGGACTAATAATACCCGCAACCTTATTGCAGATACCCATAATACTAATACGCTGTGCTGCGCTTTCTATCGGACCTAAGATACTGATGTAGGGATTGACGGCAGTCTGCAACAAAGCCATTCCTGCGAACTGGATAAACAAACCGGTGAGAAAAAGCGGGAAACTCCTGGCATTGGCAGCAGGTATAAAAATAAAGGAACCTATTGCCATCACCAGCAGGCTCAGTGCCAACCCGTTTTTAAAACCCGTGCGATTCAGGATCTTTGAAGAAGGTATCGCCAGGAAAAAATAAGCGATATAAGATGCGAATGTTACAAAGAAGGCCTGTATGTCATTGTCTAGCTGGCAGGCAAGTTTTAAGAACGGTATCAAAGTTCCGTTCAGCCAGGTAACAAAACCCATACTAAAAAAAAGCACGCCAATAATAAAAATCGCACCGGCGTTACTTTTACGTGCCTGACCCGGCATGGGGATAGATTTTACTTGTGTCATACAGGTTTAAAATTTTGAGTTGGTGCAAAATAATGCATTGAAAAGGTTTTACCATTCAAATTATTAACACAAACGTTTATTTAATTTACATTCTAAAGAAAACTGATAAATTCTCCCTAAAATGCCGCTACTACCAACAGGTGCTGCCTTAAAAATGTAAGGCCGGCAATATAGTAATTAAAGCACTATATCTTTAGGTATATATGGAAAAGAAAATACACGCAGATTCTAGCCGCGCACTATTATTTTGCTGCCTCATCTTTTTATCAGTTGATACACGCGCCGCCAAGGCAGATACCCTCAACCCCATACGTTTAAACCAGTTAGGATTTTATGCCCATGCACCGAAGGAAGCCGTTATCGTTGGCGACAGACCGGTCAGTGATTTTTACCTGGTATCCGTCAATCTCAAAGACACGCTGTTTCGTGGAAAAACAGGTGCTTTAAAAAAGTCATCCAATTCATCCTTGTCAACCCAGGTAGCTGATTTCAGCTCGTTTACCAGAAAAGGGAACTACCGTATTGTTGTTCCTGCGATAGGGAGCTCTTTTAGTTTCTCAATAAATGAAAATATACATCACCCGGTAGCAGTGGCGTCGCTAAAGGGATTTTACTTTCAGCGAGTTTCCATGCCACTTGAAACCCGGTACGCGGGCAAGTGGAGCAGGCCCGCGGGTCACCCGGATACGGCTGTTTTGATTCATCAGTCGGCAGCCACGGATAACAGGGCCGCCGGTACGAAGATTTCCACGCCGGGTGGCTGGTACGATGCCGGTGATTACAATAAGTACGTGGTAAACTCAGGTATTACCATGGGCACGTTGTTATCTGCTTACGAAGATTTCCCGGCTTACTTCAACAAGCTCTCAACAAATATTCCAGAAAGCAAAGACAATGTTCCCGACATTTTGAATGAAATTATATACAACCTTCGATGGATGCTTACAATGCAGGATCCTGGTGATGGCGGTGTTTACAATAAAAACACCAACGCTGCTTTTGACGGCATGGTGATGCCAGGCATTACTAAAGCACCACGTTTTGTAGTTGCCAAGGGAACCGCTGCAACGCTCGACTTTGCCGCCGTAATGGCGCAAGCCGCCAGGATTCTGAAGAAATTTAAAAGGCAGTTGCCTGGTTTGACTGATAGCTGCCTGTCGGCGTCTGTTTCAGCCTGGAACTGGGCTCTTCAACATCCCGAGCTGGCTTATGATCAGAATAAGATCAATGCGGCCTTCGAACCTAAAATCACCACCGGAGCCTATGGTGATAAAAAGTTCAATGACGAATGGCTGTGGGCGGCTGCTGAGTTACTGATTACCACAAAAGACAACGGGTACCTTGCTGTTATTAATGAAAAGATGAATGATATGTTGTCCCTGCCTTCCTGGAGTAATGTGCAGATGCTTGGTGTGTATTCGTTATTGCGGTGTGAAAAATCATTACCCAAAGACATTGCAAATGACCTTACGAGTATCAAAAACAACCTGGTGAAATTTGCCGGATCATATCTTGTGTCTGTTCCTGACAATGCTTTTCATACAGTGATGGGTAATTCACGAAGTGATTTTAACTGGGGCAGTAATTCCAATGCAGCCAACCAGGGAATTGTTTTGATTTATGCTTATATGATCACGCAGGACAAGAAATATATTGACGCGGCACTAACAAACCTGGATTACCTCCTCGGTCGTAACGCAACAGGGTATTGTTTTGTAACTGGACTGGGCACATTCTCCACCTTGCACCCGCATCACCGCCAGTCGGTGGCTGATGGAATACCTGAACCCGTTCCCGGTCTCCTCGCCGGCGGACCTAACCCTGCCATGCAGGATAAATGCAAGTACGAATTTACTGAACCGGAAACAGCGTATTCAGATACCGATTGTTCCTACGCATCCAACGAAATTACCATTAACTGGAACGCCCCACTCGTGTACCTGTCTAACGCGATAGAGGCGCTGCAAAAAAAGTTGGGATATTAATTGATCTCTTTCCTATATGTCATAAGGATAGCTTTTAGCTTTTTGTGCCAAGGAGACACGAAGACACCAAGTAATACAAAGGCTCTTCGAGTCACTTGGTGTCTTCGTGCCTTAGTGGCAAAAAGGCACGAAGGCTCTTATTTTAATGTCGACAAATTCTGCACATAAGTTTCACCAACCGGCAGGTTGATACCATTGATATGCACCTGGTGCCTTTCTATTTTGTCAACGGCCGACTTAGCTACCATGTAAGAACGGTGGATGCGGAAGAACTTGTTC
>JBBPYM010000144.1:0-3966 GCA_038199905.1 Chitinophagales bacterium
ATTCTGGAGATTTTAATAATATATAAGCCTGTTCCATGGATCGTTTTAAAGACTCTTTCTGGTAATCACTGCCGAGTTCGCCCATGGCGCTTTTGCTAACCAGTTCTTTATACAACTGGTTGCGTTTTTCAAACCTGGCATTAGACATGCCTACAGGTGGTTGTACGCTTTCCAGACCACCTGAAGGATCAGGGATCATAAACGGACCATACTCATTACCCAGGAAACCTGCGCTATGAAATGCTTTCAACTCTTCTCCTTCACCCAGGGTCATGCGTTGTCCGATGTCTATAAATGCTGGAATTACCGGGTTTTTTGGACCTAGCTCTTTTGCGATCCAGGCACCCAGGTGCGGCGCGGCAACGGACTGTGGTGGTTTATAGCAAGTGTGCCAGTGATACTGGTGACGGGAATGCAGGATAAAACCCATATCAGCAGCTACATAGGATTTTATGAGCGTGCCTTTGTCCATCACTTTCCCAATGGATTGCAGGCCCTCAGAGAAGGAAACTCCATCCAGCACAGTTGGTACCGATTTAAAAGTACTCAGCACACTGTTAGCATCCATTCCCGGAGCAAAGGGGGTATATCTTTTGGGATCAAAAGTGTCTGTATGTGCCATCCCGCCAGCCATCCAAAGAAGTATGACGGAATCCGCCTTTGTATTCAGCTTTTTCCGGTTACAGGATGTTAACATACTTGTTATAGGCACACCAGCAGCCATTGCTGCCATGGTTGCGGCACTCGTATTCTTGAGGAAATCTCTTCTGTTCCATTTCATCAGCGTAGGCTTTAATAACTGTAAAGGTACTTAATAAATAATTTGAAATTCCGGGAGGAGCATAACCGCCCATATAAGGTCCTGGATATCTTCAACCGCTGGAGAATCGCCTAGAACCTTTTTAGCAACCTCCAGTTCTTTTGCCTGTGGATCGCGACCAAGCGCCTTCCTGTAAATTTCTTTTGTGATAAGATTGCCGGTTTTGTATTTCGCCTTGTATTCCTCCGCACCTTTCCTTAATACGGCATTGAACCTCTCACCATTGGTAAGTTCAAGCGCCTGTAACAAGTTGGCTTGAGATTCCCTGCTGGTTGACACGGTTTCCCTGTTGGGCCTGCCCAGGGCAGTTAAAAAGTTGTTGTTAACCACCAACGACGCACGGGGATATAACAGGATAGACTTTTCAGCCACCATTCTTGCGGCATTTATGCGGCCTGCCAAAGCCCCTTCTTCGGCCAGCTTTTGTGCAATGACTCTTTCTGCGGCCCGCTTTTCTGCAACTAATTTCTTTTGGGCATCGGAAAGTTCAACTACCGACTTTGTTAAACCAGTTTTTTTATCATCAGGTTTTTTAACCACTGGTTTTGCTGCCAGGCTCTCAGCAAACGGGTTGTACTTTATAAGCGAATCCGGGAATAGGGGAGCCACAACGGTACTGACTGCATCTGCAAATTGTTCGGCAGACATCCTGCGCCTCAGCATTCCCTGAAACTGGTAATCTTTTACAAATATCTCGTTAGGCTCCTTAAAACCAACGGAAGAAAGCTGGTAAGTTTTGGAACTCATGATCAGGTAGATCAGCTCTTTAATATCGGCCTTATTCTGTACAAAGTTAAATGCCATCCAATCCAGCAGATCCTGGCTCCAGGGCTCGTTGTCCATGAGATCAACGGGCTCAACAATGCCGCGACCCATCAGTTGCGCCCATACCCGGTTAACGATGGTGCGATACAAGCGACCAGCTTCGGGTTTTGTCATATTTTCCGCAAGCTGCTTTTGTTTCACAGCGGCTGTGCCAACACTGTCAACATAACCCAACTCTTTCCAGAGCAACCTGGATGCTGTATATTTTCCGGTAGGCTTATCGCAACGGTTGATCTCCAGTAGGGAATCTGAAAAGATGTTGGCGAATCCATAAGCATCAACAAGCGTCCAGTCGCTGATGAAACTGTTATGGCAGGAAGTGCACTTAAGGTTGAGTCCGAAGAAAACCTGGGACACATTCTGCGCAGCTTGCATCTCTGTGCGCTGGCTGGCATTAACAACACCTCGCCACTGAATGCCCCTGATAAACCCACTTGACTCGGGGGTAGGACTAACAAGTTCCCTTACAAATTCATCATAAGGCATATTGGTCTTTAGTGAATTATACAGCCAGTTGGTAATGTTAGAACGGCCCCCTGTAATGTAACCCGTTCCGGTATAGTCATTACGTAGCGCGTCATTCCAGAAGCTGAGCCAGTTCATGGCATAATCATCGTTACGGTTAAGGAGCTTTCTAACCCAGACAGATCTTTTGTCGGGGTTGGTATCGTTTACAAATTCATCCAACTGATCGGTGGCGGGAAGCAAGCCGATGATGTCAAGATAAATTCTTTTCAGGTAGGTTCTGTCATCAACCGGCTTCGACCAGTTTATCTTGTTCTTTTTAAAATAATCATTTACCCATAGATCGATTGGGTTTTTAAGACTATCCGAAGCGGTTGGAAGGACAGGATTCCGGGGCTCCATTTTCGCGACGCGGTAGATTATTTGCTTGTCAACACCGTCCGGCCATGGAGCGCCTTTTTCTATCCAGAATTTAAGCACGGCGATATCACCTTCGGAAAGCTTTTTGCCTTTCGATGGCATCAGGTCCTTGTGATCCGATGGCAGAGAGATCCTTTTATACAGTTCACTATTGTCCACATCTCCCGGAACGATCACCGGACCGTCCTCACCTCCTTTGAAAATCATCTTTTTACTGTCTAGCCTCAGTTCTCCTTTGATTTTTTCAGGGCCATGGCATTTATAACAGTTATGTGCAAATATTGATCGTACCTGCACATTAAGTTCCATCTCTTCCTTCTTGCCAAGCTTCACGTCGTTACCGGCAAAAGCGGCAAAATTAAATTTGTTAACAGGTGCCTCATAATCATCGCTCCAGGGAAGCGTGCTCGTCAGGTAGTCGGAACCGTGTGTTAGCGAGGCACCGAAATGGCCTGCCACACTTACTCCTAAACCCGCAAGCAACAGGATGGCTCGATAAGGTTTTATGAGGCTTACCTGTTTTTTACTTTGAATGCGAAAGAGTAGTAATAAACTAAAAGCACCAAGCGTTGCCGTGGCAATGCCGGTCCATTGATGCAGGTTAAGGCTGTCTTTGCCATACTCCCCATTCCGGGCAAGCAGTAAACCAAAAACAACCGATAAAATTGCAGTCAGCGCACCAGCGGCCAGCAGGATATTAATAGCGGGACGTAATTTTGAATTGAAATTTTTTAACGTAAAAAGCTCCAGTACTGCGGCCATTACAAGAAAGCCAACAGGAAAATGAACGCCTAAAGGGTGCAGGCGTCCTAAAAAATTCCATAGCCAGAATTTGTTTTCCGCCAGTGGCAAGGCATTGGAAGCTGCCAGTGGCTCATCCCCGGCGAAACTGTTGGAACTAAGTAACAGGTTTCCAATAATTATCAGCAGGATGAACAAGGTGATAACCCCGCCTTGTTTGGAAAGTATGGTATTTCTGATTTTTTGTTTCATGAGGCAGCGAGATAAACTATCGTTCGTTTAAGTTAGGTGATGTTGATTCTTAAGCAGGGAGAGAATCGGTAAGTAATGGGTAAAGTTAAAATAAAATAGGTTAACATAATACTAATCCGGTGTTTTATGGTGCTGATAGTTGTTAAAGCCAACAGGTTACACAGCATTGTTAATGTTCTGGTAACCTGTAGGCGATAACATCAATATAATTCAACCAACTCGCGTGACAGCCAGCAAGGGCGGTCGCCGGGTTATTTAGTTACTGCATGACCGCAATTTTGGGTTAATAACCCGGATTTTGGCTTAGCTCGGCGTTAATAAGGATTTGTGGCGCGGGGATGGGAAGCACTACTTCTGTTTCAGAATAGACGTAGTCAAGTGCGTTAAAGGCAATTCCACCTCTTGGAACGGTGGGATTTGCTTTTTCACGCGCCCCATGAGCG
>JBBPYM010000145.1:0-4091 GCA_038199905.1 Chitinophagales bacterium
ATCGCCCTGCCCTTATTTTCAAAATATGGCCTTGACTCCAGTGGTGAAAAAAATGAGCCCTACCAGGGACCCATTCTAAGAGTGGCAATCCTGGGCCTTGGCGGGTATGCCGGCCGTGTTGCAGATGCTATGCAAAGTTGCACCAAAGCAAAACTGGTAGGGGCCATCAGCGGAACTCCTGCCAAACTTAAAACCTGGCAAACCAAATACAATATCCCCGAAAAGAACTGTTACAATTATGAAAATTTTGACGGCATCAAAAACAATCCCGACATAGATGCGGTGTACGTTATAACGCCCAATGGCCTGCACAAGGATAACGTGATAAGAGTTGCGAAGGCAGGCAAACATGCCATCAGTGAAAAACCTATGGCACGTACCGCCAAAGAGGGTCAGGAAATGATCGACGCATGCAAAAAGGCAAAAGTGAAATTGCTGGTTGGCTACCGCATGCATTTCGAACCAAAAACACTGGAAATTATACGCATGCGCAAAGACGGGGAATTGGGAAAAATAATGTTTTTCCAGGGCTTGTGCGGCTTCAAAATTGGGGACCCTACCCAGTGGCGGCTGAACAGGGAGCTGGCAGGCGGCGGTTCAATGATGGATATAGGTATATACGCGGTTAATGGTTCCCGTTATATGGTTGGAGAAGAGCCAATCTGGGTAACCGCACAGGAAACAAAAACAGATCCCGTTAAATTTACAGAAGGGGTAGATGAAACAATACAGTTCCAGTTTGGTTACCCGAGTGGAGCCATTGCATCTTGCTTATCTACCTATAACATGAACAACCTGGATCGATTTTTCCTCAATGCAGACAAGGGGTTTGCTGAAATGTATCCTGCCACTGGTTATGGGCCTATAAAGGGTCGCACCAATAAGGGTGAGCTGACGCACCCGCATGTTACCCACCAGACCGTGCAGATGGATGAATTTTCGGACATCATCCTGCAAGGAAAAACCCCGGTGGTACCCGTAGATGGTGAGGAAGGTTTAAAAGATCTCAAGATCATCGATGCTATCTACCTGGCTGTTAAGACAGGCAAAAAGGTAGACCTTAAAAGGTGAGGTTGCCATAACAGCAGTTTTTTGAACCACGGAGGCAGGGAGGCACTGGGAGACACGGACAGATACTCCAGCTCCATACCATCCTGCCTTCACAAGTTCAAAAAATCCTTCCGTGTCCCTCCGTGGCTCCCTGCCTCCGTGGTTTAAAAAATCCCCCCAGAAGGGCAGTCCCTCACTTCATTACCTGGCTCCCGATTTATAACAAAATTTTTTATTCATATTTGCCCTACAAAACGAATATGGATAAATTTAGGAACAGCCGATTGCTGAAAGTTTGATTTAATTCTATGGAGAAGAATTTCAACTTACACAAACGGTTTATTTTATAAAACGGCGGCAAGAAACTTCCTTGCGGCCGTATATGACAACCTATTTGAACCTGTATTAACAATGATTAAACATCTGCTTTCTCATCACGCAAGGCCTTTATTTCATCATGTGAACCTCTAAGTATTATCTGTTGGTCCTGGATCATCTCATGCAGAAAAGCCGGAAGACCATCGGCTGCCAGGGCAGTTTTGTACGCTTTCTGTGCAGCATCTTCCCCAAATTCGCAATTACTTAACACAGTGTGCCTGTCGTGACCTGTGAATACTGCTTTAAGGTCCATCCATGCCTTATAAATTTTTCCGCTATTTGTTGTGCCTTTATCCATCGCAGCGCCCAGCACCTGCACTTCATTGCCCAGGTCAAGTCTTATCTTGCGGCTTTGATCGATCATGTTCTCAAATAAAATTTTAAGATCCACATCATCGGCCTGCAGTTCTTTAATGGCATGTTCGTAACCTGTGATCCTGTCATTATTAATCTGTACAAGATCATTGAGGATTTCTACTGTTTCTGATATTTGCATAAAATAATTTTATAAAGCTGCATAAAATTTTATGCCACGGATCACCTTGTGTTTGTCTTCAACTTTGAAAATCGCTTTATTTCTTTCAATATGTTCCATCGGAAAATACCTGGGCCCAGCCCTTCATTTTTACAGGTGACTTATATTTGCGAAGGTTTCATGCTATAAATCATTACGTAAATAATTGTACAAATTTATCAGCGAATGAATTCGCTCTTTTTCTTTCCCTGCTTGAACTAAAATCGATCCCAAAAAAAACCACCTTGCTACACGAAGGCGATGTGTGTAATTTTGAAGCTTTTATTAACAGGGGCTGTATCCGGACATATTATTTAGATGAAAACGGTTTTGAAGTGACGCTTCAGTTTGCAATAGAAAACTGGTGGGTAAGTGATATAGCCAGTTTTCATGAACAAAAACCCAGCAACATGTTTATAGAAACGCTGGAAGACTGTGAGCTGCTGGTATTGTCACCTCAAACGAAAGAACGACTTTTGGAGAAAGTGCCAAGATTTGAAAGAGTTTTTCGGCTGCTGGTGCAGCGGAACCTTTCCGCGTTACAAAGCAGGCTTTTTAAAACAATTGCCACATCAGCCCAGGAAAAATACCTCTATTTTATTGACCGTTATCCTACCATCGCGCACCGGGTGGCGCAACATGATATTGCTTCCTACCTTGGAATCTCACCCGAAAAGTAAATCATGCATCAAAAGAATGTTACATACGCAGGAGAGAACTTGAAAACGGCCAAAAAAGCATTGATTATGCTTCACGGCCGCGGCGCTAGCGCAGAAGACATACTAGGCTTAGCTGGCTACCTGAAACTTGACCGGTATGCGTTGCTGGCGCCGCAGGCTAGTTCTGGTTCCTGGTATCCGTTATCTTTTATGGCGCCTGTTCCTGGTAAGGAACCATGGCTGTCATCAGCTCTTAATGTTATCGATGAAATAGTGTCAGATATAGTGGCTGGCGGCATCAGTAAAGGAAATATTTATTTCCTTGGTTTCTCGCAAGGGGCATGTTTAACGTTGGAGTATGTTACCAGGAATGCTACAAAACATGGCGGGGTAGTAGCTTTTACAGGCGGACTGATAGGCGATAAGATCTACCCGGAACGCTATTCAGGCGACTTTGACGGAACACCTGTATTTATCGGAACAAGCAATCCTGACCCTCATGTACCGGTGCAGCGTGTTTATGCCAGTGCAAATATTTTAAGAGATATGAATGCGGCGGTAACGGAAAAAGTGTACGACAACATGGGCACACTATTAACCAGCATGAATTTGAAAAAGCTGGTTCGATAGTTTTTGCAGCATGATCAGCTATCAGCTATCAGCTATCAGCTATCAGCTATCAGCTATCAGCTATCAGCTATCAGCTATCAGCTATCAGAAGGCGGCCTTCGGCCGCGATGGAATATCTTTTGAATCATACTGATTTTCCTGATCGAGTCTCGTGAGACGTTTCAATTGTAACACCGGCTGATAGCTGATAGCTGACAGCCGTAAGCCGTAAGCCGTAAGCCGTAAGCCGACAGCCCCTCATTGCTTTGCCGGGAGCACCACGCTAAAAACGGCGCCGTTATTTTCTTCCGAACTCGCACTGATAAGGCCGTTGTGGATCGTTGTTATTTTTCGGCAAATGGCAAGGCCGATACCTGTACCCTCAAAATGTTCTCTGTTATGAAGGCGCTGAAAGATGGCAAATATCTTCTCTGCATATTCTGTGCTGAAACCAATTCCCTTGTCTTTAAAAACGATGGTGTGATAAATGCTATTTTGTTTTAACCCCGGAAGCAAGCTTATTTCTTCCGGTGATAGTTTCCGGGAGGAAATGTCGATCTCCGGCGGTGTATTTTTCTTGTTAAACGTTAATCCGTTTGATATGAGGTGGGTAAATAGTTGCGTCATTTGGAAAGGCATTGCCTCTATTTCAGGGAGTTCAGCACTCGTAATGATAGCTCCCTTTTCCTGAATCAATTTACCGAAATCATTTATCACCCCTGCAAGAATATCATCGAGGGCTAGAATCTGGAAGGCCTGGGTATCGTCCGAGAGCTGTGAAAATACCAGCACATCATGAATGAGGTCTTTCATCCTGTTGGAAGAATTTGTGATCTTATCTATATAGTTGCTGCTTTCTTTACCAACATTTTGCAGGCTGG
>JBBPYM010000146.1:0-3466 GCA_038199905.1 Chitinophagales bacterium
ACGATCGTTCTGTAGGTGTATGTTCGGAACTGCTTTTTGCCACAGTCAAGGCAAATAACATTCACTGTTTATTTAACCACAGAGAACAACCGGAGAGAAGCGCAGGAGGGTCGCAGAGGACACCTCTGTGGCCCTCTGCGCTTCCTCTCCTGCACTTCTCTGTGGTTAAATAAAGTTGCAATCAAAAACTTCAAAAAACCCGGCACTATTAACCTTATAACAAAATTCTCTTTCCCGTAGCCGCTGACTTATAAATGGATTCAACTATATGTATGTCTTTCATTCCTTCTTCCCCAGGGGCTATCATTGGCTTACCCTGCATGATGGCTAATGCGTCGTCATCCATTTGTTTGGCCTGCTGCCACGGAACCTGGTATGGAAAGTTTATGTCTCCCAGGGGACTCGTTGCCTTCACACCCGCGTAAGCCGAGTAAGGACTTACTTTTATTTCGCCTTTCTCGCAAGTGATGTTAAGATAATTTATATTCTCACCGAAACTGGTCTTTATATCTGCCAGCACACCGCCAGGAAACTCGAGGGTAGCAATGGCAGTTTCGTCTAAACCGTTTTTGTAGATTTCAGGCCGGGTGGTGGAAGTTTTTGCTGAAACGACAGCAATAGGTTCCATGCCGGTACCCAGCCGTGCTCCCTGGATAGAATATACACCCATGTCGTATAACACGCCGCCACCCATTTCCTTCTTTTGTTTCCAATGATCGGTACGGTTCTCTGTGTATCCGGCCGCGCAGTTCAGGCCTTTCACTTTACCAAGCAGCTGCTGGTTAACTATTTTCCGCCATTCCTGGGTGTTGGGATCATGTTGTAGCCGGTAGCCAATAGCCAATGATTTTTTATTTTTACGGCAGGCGTCTATCATGACCTCACATTCCTTTGCAGTTATGGCCATGGGCTTTTCACAAAATACATGCTTGCCTGCATTAGCCGCCCGCACCGTATATTCCATGTGCATGGATGGGGGAAGCACCACGTAAATTATATCAATATCGGGGTTGTTGGCAACCTGGTCAAAGTTCTGGTAGTTATAAATATTTTTATCAGGAATGTTATACTTCTTCTTCCAGGCTTCTGCTTTCGAGGGTGTGCCTGTGACGATTCCTGCCAGGTAGCAATTTTTCGTTTGCTGCAGCGCCGGGGCAAGCAGGTCGGTGCTATAATAGCCTAATCCAACAAGAGCTATACCCAGCCGATCTTTCGCGGGCCTTGTAGCAGCCAGGAGGCTGTTTGGTGAAAACAACATTGCTGCGCCGCCAAGAGAAATTGTTTTTATTACATTTCTGCGTGATGGGTAGATCATAAATAGTTTATTTAGCGATTAAAAAAAACTACCCAGCATTCAGCCGCCGGGTACACAAAGTGATTAATTTGAGCAATCGTCATTCCAATCTCTATTATCTAAATGCTTTCGCTTCAAAGTTCAACAATAATCCTGCGGGGATTACATTTTTTCGAAATGCATTGTATAGTTTTACGGACTGCATAGTTTCCTCATTATCCAAACTATTCTAGCATGAAAACTACAACCTTTTTTATAACTGCCCTTATTTTAATGGGATTTTCTGGTTATGCACAAACTGACTTCATTGGCGCTTCACGAAAGATTCCTGGTCACCCAAGGTTATTATTACTGAAGGGCGAAGAAGCAGGGATAAAAAAAAGCATCGCCGCGGATGTAACCTGGGACAAAATGAACCAGGCAATCTTAAACGAGTCTGATGCCATTATTAAACTGGCACCTGTTGAAAGGATCAAGGTGGGCAGAAGACTGCTGGACAAATCGCGGGAAAGCTTACGCAGGATTTTTTTTCTTTCCTATGCCTGGCGCATGACAAAAGAAGATAAATATTTTAAAGGAGCAGAAAAGGAACTGCTTGCGGTATCAGCTTTCAGCGACTGGAACCCAAGTCATTTTTTAGATGTTGCCGAAATGACAATGGCGGTTTCTATCGGTTACGACTGGCTTTATGAGGCGTTACCCGAACAGAGCCGTTCCATCATAAAAGAAGCCATCATAAACAAGGGCATTGAGCCATCGATGGAGCCGAAGTACAATAGTTGGCTGAAGGCTAACCATAACTGGAATCAGGTATGTAACGCTGGCATCGCCTATGGAGCAATTGCTGTTTATGAAGATCATCCACAGCTTGCCCGCAACATCATCAACCGTTCTATTCAATCAATCGATATTCCCATGCAGGAGTATGGCCCGGATGGCACCTATACTGAAGGGTATGGATACTGGGGATATGGCACCACGTTCAATGTGCTTTTCATCAGCGCGCTGGATAAATTGTTTGGGGAAGATTTCGGGCTAACAGAAAAACCGGGATTTTTAAAAACCGCAGGTTACCTGGAAAATATGACCGGGCCGACTGGCAGTCCTTTTAATTATTTTGATTCGGGTTCGAAGGGTGAGTTAAATTCCGCAATGTTCTGGTTTGCCAATAAATTAAAGAACCCCTCTTTGTTATGGGTGGAAAGGAACCGTATCATGGGTGACCAGGCCCACAAACAGGTACGTGACAGGGTACTTCCGTCTATCATGATCTGGAGCGCAGGAGTCGGCATCAGCAACATAGCCCCGCCAAAAGAGGTTGTATGGGCGGGAAGTGGCAAGAATCCTGTTGCCCTTATGCGCACCTCGTGGATAGATCCCAATGCCATATTTGTTGGCATTAAGGGAGGATCGCCCTCGCTGAATCATGGGCATATGGATGCAGGTTCTTTCGTGATGGAAGCGAGTGGAGTTCGTTGGGCGATGGATTTTGGCGCGCAGGGTTACGAGTCGCTCGAATCAAAAGGTGTTGACCTCTGGAACATGAAACAGAACTCTCAACGGTGGCAGGTTTTACGCTACAACAATATGGCTCATAATACGCTGGTTGTTAATAACGAACTGCAAAAAGTGAGTGGCAAAGTTCCGCTTACGGGTTTGTCTTCGTCGTCGGATTTTATGAATGCTACCTTTGATCTCACCGGCGTATATGATGGCTTGTTGCGGAAAGCGAACCGGGGTATAGCGATCATTGATTCTAAATATGTAGAGGTAAGAGATGAAGTGGAAACAGCTGACAGCGATGTTACAATCCGGTGGAACATGTTAACTTCAGCGAAGGTTGACATTACAGGTGCAAACAAAGCAGCACTGACGATTGACGGTAAAAAACTATCATTGCAGGTGCAGGAACCCGCAACTGTAACAATGAAGACATGGTCCACGAACCCTGCGCATGACTATGATGCCGCTAACCCCGGCACTATCCTGGTTGGCTTTGAAGCAAAGATACCTGCTAACACCAAAGCCGTACTAACGGTGCGGCTTATCCCAGGAGAATCTCAGGGCATACGAATGTCGCCATCAAAGCCACTACAACAATGGAAGCAGGATAGCAATAGAAAAAGATAAACGATAAGACCTGCGAGTTCATTCAATAGCCATTGCCGATCC
>JBBPYM010000147.1:0-3416 GCA_038199905.1 Chitinophagales bacterium
CAGGTGAAAGGAATAGCCCCCTTCATCTTACGGATATCGCAAACAACGGGGTGTCATTAATTTTCTTTTTCTACGGCCTGCGGCTTAATACACAGCATCTTAAAGCAGGACTAAGCAAATGGCGACTGCACCTTGTAGTGCACACTACTACTTTTGTGCTTTTTCCCCTGTTGATTTTGTTGGCAAAAGCTTTGTTTGAAAACAGCAGTACCCAAACGCTCTGGGTCGGCATTTTTTTCCTGGCCAGTTTACCTTCCACAGTGTCGTCTTCGGTGGTAATGGTTTCAATCGCGGGTGGAAATCTGCCGGCGGCGATATTTAATGCCAGTATATCGAGCCTGCTCGGCGTATTTATCACTCCACTTTGGATGGGACTGGTTATTTATTCGAAGGCTGGTAGTTATGATTTGTCTGTTGTGATCAGCAAACTTATGCTGCAGGTGTTAGTACCCGTTATACTGGGCATGTTGCTGCACAAACGCTGGGGACACCTTGCGGAGAAATTCCGGCAACAGTTGCGTTACCTTGATCAATCAATCATCTTGCTGATAGTGTACACTTCATTTTGCGAATCTTTCCAGAAGAAAATGTTCAGCGGATTCAGTTTCGGTACGCTGCTCGTTTTGAGTGCGGGCATGTTCGTCTTATTTATGCTATTTTTTTATTTGGTAAAATATATGTGCAGTTGGCTTGGATTTAACCGGGAAGACATAATTACAGCCGTTTTTTGCGGGTCGAAGAAGTCGCTGGTACATGGTACGGTAATGTCAAAAATAATGTTCGCCGGCAGTGATATCGTTGGTATTGTATTACTTCCATTAATGATTTATCATGCGCTTCAATTGATCGCTGCCAGTGTAATTGCGAGAAGAGGGGTGTGAGGTATGGGGTATGTGGTTTGGGGTATGGGTGTGATTGTATGGGTGCCAGAAGAACTGTCAGGTATCGATAAGAATTTTGTATTAATTATAAGCCTAACCTACTGCTGATAGCTGATGGCTGACAGCTGATAGCCATACCTATTTCTCGTACCGGAATCTAACCGCGGCGCTTTTTTGTTCACTGGAAGAAAGATAAATTTCATATTTTTTAGTCCCTGAGCTAACTACCATGAGGGCGGTGTTGGGCGGTATAGTGCCAAGGCTTTCGGCGAACATAACCATTTCATAATCTTTTGACTCGTGTACTGGGATTTCAAGAGTTATTGCCTTCTCAGTTAATGCTTTTTTATACACGATCAGTTGCTGATTTAAAAATACCGAAATAGTATCGCCATCTATTTGTCCGTTATCATATAATTGCACTTTGAGGGAGGGTGCATCAACTATTATGGTTTGTATCAGCTCTGTTTTTCTAAATATAGGTGGAAGATTTTTCTGGATTTCTGCCAGTTGTTTATCCTGTAACAACTCTTCGTTCTTGAATGCTGAAGCGCTAACTCGTTTGAGGAACAACGTGCCAGGAGGACAACTTTCATTAGAACCCATCTTTGAACCTTTCCAGGTTCCGGTGAGCTCCTCCTGGTTGTCTTGTTTTTTCCAGGTAAGGTCGTAAGTTTTGATACAGGGAACACAATTGCCTGGAATCTTAAATTCAATTACTTTGTTTTCGATAAGCACCATTCGTTTGGAAACGGTGTTGAGCCTGCCCTTAAAGTTAAGCTTCACAAATTTCGTGGTATCGTAGTAGTCGTATGTTATTCCCTGGATCTCCTTGTCGTGAAGCTGCAATTGTAACTCAATAAAATATTTTGGGTAACAGCCGTTAGGTCCCTGTAACAATTCTCCTCGCCAGATACCGCTAATGTCTTGCGCAGAAGCAGCAGCCACCCATGAGCACAAGATCATACAAGTGGTTTGCAGCAGCAATTTTAGAGAATGACCGTTCAAATTTTGCAGTTTAATTTACTGGGCAGAAAGGTTTGAAGCCGCATAAAAATAAGGCACCTTTTTGACTAATTGTTTTCGGCAGAATGAATTTGTGTGAATGGTAAAAACATGGGTAAAACGAACCTATTTCGGTCTTTCGTACTTAAAAATTATTACTGCATTCTTTTGCTCTGTTGAGGTAATACGAACTTCATATTCTTTGTCACCTGCTTTCACCACCATCAAGGAAGTGTTAGGTGGTATGTCGCCCTGGTTTTCAGCAACCATCACCAGTTCGTGCGTATCATTAATATCATCCATTCTGAACGTTAAATTAATAGGGGAGGTGGTCAGCATCTGTTTGGAGATCACCAGTTTCTTATCAAGGTATACTGATACTGTATCGTGATCGATTGTTCCATTATCATAGATATTTATGAATACATCATTGGTGTTAATGGTGATGGTTTTGAGCACTTCATTTTCACGGGTGGCCAATACTCGTGGAATTATAATGGGTGTTACAGATTTTTTCATCTGCGGCTGGGTTCTGTGGAGCGTGTCTGACTGTGTTATTTCAGGATTGGTTTGCAGCGGCTTTGGCACCAATGGTTTGACAACTGGTGCAGGGCTGCCGACTGTTGTTTTAGGTTTTTGTACAGTGCTGGATTTGCCTGGAACGCTACCTGTCGGTGCTTTGGGAGGAGTTGTTTTCGCCAACGGCGGATTAGCAGGTTTTGTTGCTGGAGGAGTTGCTTTGGTGATGGGTGCTGCTGGTTTCTTAACAGCAGGTGGTTTGGTTGCGGGTTTAGTAACCGGCGCTTTGGTATCGGGGACTGCAGACTTCTTTGCGGTTGGCGGCATTACAGGCTTCTTCTTTTTCTCTGCTTCGCTTTTAGATACGAATGGCTCTTTATAAAAATCAGAGGTGGGCACTTTGTGTAAGATCACTGTGCCTTTACCACAGAACGATGAATCAGTCTCCTGGTAACCATTCCAGGTGCCTTCGAGAAATTCTTCCCCATCATTTTTAGAATATTTCAACCGGTAAGTCATGATGCAGGCAGAAGACCCCGATAACATTTTAACTTCAACTATTTTTGTCTCTTCAAGCCACACCATGCCCGTTTTTGGATTCACCGTACCATTGGCAGCAGCTTTACCATAGAACAAAGTAGTGCGATAGGAATAAGTAACTGAATTAAACGTTTTATCATCCTGGGCAATCTGGACCTCAAGTTTATATCTTTCACTCGGTGTAGAAAAGCCGGTTATCCTGTCTGACGAAACAAAACTCCCTCTCCATATGCCAGTTAGATCCTGTGCCCAGGTATATTGTGTTATGAAAATTACCAATATCAATAATGCAGATCTCATAGATGTAATTTACAATCAAAAAATTACTGTTATAAAATGCAATTTCGTGTTACGCCCGTATAATGTGCCAATAGTTCGTTAATTTTGCCCTCCTTAAATATGAGACCAAAAGATATGATCAAAATTACATTACCCGATGGTGCAGTGAAAGAGTTTGAGGAAAAAGTTTCG
>JBBPYM010000148.1:0-13062 GCA_038199905.1 Chitinophagales bacterium
CAGATCAGTTTCAAAATCAGCTTCTATCATCTCAGCAAGCAGGTGGTCGATGTTCATGTCAGCGGCCATTTTAAACAGTTCTTTTTGTTCACCCGGACTAATATTTCCTTTCAGGTATTTATTCATTAATTCTTTACATCTCCTTTTATCAATCATAACACCCGTGGTTTTTCAATAACGATTTGGAACATCCGTCAACTACAATACAAGAAAATTGAGTCAGCGGAGTACATCACCACAAAATATATTTTGGATTGAATTGCCGTGGGAGTGGCTCAGATGTTTTAAAGGGTAAGATCTTTTAAACCACGGAGGCAGGGAGGCACAGTGGAACACGGTTGTTGTGTAGCATAAGTATATAAAGACCTCATGCAAGATGTCTCCGTGTCTCTCTGTGCCTCCCTGCCTCCGTGGTTCATAAAAAAGTCCGGCGATGTAATCCCTGTAGAGAAAGTTAGGCGCCACCAACCCGGAACATGGCCTGGTAGTGGGCCGAAGGTTCAAATATGCCGCCGCTGCGATTGTAATAATCCTGGTTTAATTCAAAAACACCTTTGTTTGGTTGCGCCCATGATGCCTCACCGCCAGGATGATAACTAACCATCGTCTTCCAATTGCGGTATTGCATGTTGCCATTTGTTTCCATCATGCCCATGCCAAGTCCTGGAAAAGGCAACAGGCGCGCTGCCAGATTTTTGTTCCAGTCTATTAGGATAGGGTTCACCGTTAGATCTGCACAAAAGCACGGCACGTTTCGCTCGTAAGCAAGTTTCGCGATCCGCATGCTTAAACTTAACGTTTTAGCAATGCCCTTAAGTACCAATGCGCTGTAACCCTGGTTAAGTCTCCTGATGGCACCTGCTTCATCATGTACACTCTCGTCACCGGCAATGATAATGCCCGTGTCCTTTACATTTTCGTCATTAGATTCTGTAAAGGGTTCTTCCGCCAGCAGGATCTGTTCAAGTGCTCCAATTTTTTTGGCATGATCCAGGTATCTCAGCAGCGTTTCTTTTTTTTCATAACGCGCATTAGGGTCCAGCGTATACACAAACTTGCCATTGCCAGTACGATCGGTTCTTGCATCCTTGAGCGTGCTATGTATCAGCGTAAGGCGCGCCATATCTTGTTCCAGCATTTGTTCCTGCAATCCCGGAGATCCGCTTTTAATCTTGATAACAAAATATCCCTGCTGCACGGCGTTCTTTAATTCTTCCATCGGCATGCCATAAGGCACCTGGTACATGATGGCTATCTTGTCATTGTGATGCGATAGGGCTCTCTTGTATGGCTCAGGGATCATGGTATCTACCGTAGTGAAGTTATTTTCCGCAGCATATAGTAACCAGGCCGCATTGTCCACACTGATCATGGCATTGTAAACGAAATTGATATTTAAATCCGGACCGGCAAGCTTCTTGCCGGCTTCTACAACCTCAGGCAACAGTTTTTGCAACAGCTCTACAGGGTTTGTAAAGGGCGTTTTTTTCATCAACTGCAATGCTTCATTCACAACAAGGTACATAAGCGCATTCCCCGCGGCTTCCGAGTTTGCGGCGAATACATTCGCATCCGCATACAGCACATTCTGAGTAGCAAGACCAATTTGTTCAATACCAGATTGTGACGTAATTTTTGATGCCACCTGCCAGCATTCGGTTAGGAAACCACCTTTAAAACCAAATGGACGAACCAGTTTTTCGCGCTCAAAATCTGAGTTTGCCTGAACCACCTGGATGCGTTTTGCCATCTGATGGTTAGTGTTATAAATGTTACTAACGCCGCTGCCAGTTACAACTGCTGCCATTCCGCTATTTTTTAAAAAATCTCTTCTGTTCATTTAACAAGTTTGAATGAAAGTGATATCAGGCAGCCCGTAGTTAACGAAGGCAGATAGTGTTGCGCTGCTACATGCAATTACGGATAATTTTATTAGATGCTTCAAAACTAATATCTGCTCGTTTAGTTAGGTAGTTTATTCATAAGGCCGCTACGAATGATTAAGCAGAGGAACTTGCAGTAACAGCAGAAGCACGTTGTTGAAACCGGTTGCATAAGCCAAAGATGCAAAACACCATTGGAGAGGCCGATGCTGTTTATTTGCAGGATTCGCACGGCAATACTTTGGAGACCCAGCACGTTGGGGTTGTGCACCCCGGAACCAACTGGTTAACCGCAAAGCGCGCGAAGAGGAGGCGCAAAGTGGAACGCAAAGTCTATCCTCTGCGTTCCTCTTTGCGCCTCCTCTTGCGCGCTCCTTTGCGGTTAAAAAAACGGTGTGCTAACAACCCCGTTATCTACTTCTTCCAGCCGATATTATTTTCTCCAGCAACCCGGCCAATTCTTTTACAAGCTCAGGTCGGCTGGCCGCGAGATTATTCTTTTCACCAATATCCTTCTTAAGATTGTACAACTGCGGAGCAGGACTATTTCCCGATTCAATATTTACTTCCTTCATCAGTTTTGGTCCCTGCCTGGGTTCGATGTATTTGAAGTTGTCTTTTATAAGCGCCATCGGCCCACCTTGTTCTACCAGCATGCTTCTTCCCTTCGGCGACTTGCCCGACAAAGCGGGCCAAACATCAAAACTATCCGGGCCATCGTTTTCACCCAGCTTCTGGCCTGTAAATGTTGCCAGTGAAGAAAGCATATCAACATGGCTCACCAAAGCATCGGATACACCGGCTTTTATGGTTCCTGGCCACGATACGATAAAAGGAACCCTTGTGCCGCCTTCAAAAGCGCTATACTTTCCACCTCTCAAAGGGCCGGCGGGTGTGTGGCCATTCAACCTTTCTACCGCTTCATCAACATAACCGTCATCCAAAACAGGACCGTTATCACTTGTGAAAATAAAAATAGTATTTTTTAAAAGACCCAGGCGCTCTACTTCTTTAATAATTTCTCCAACCGTCCAGTCCAATTGCAGGATGGCATCGCCCCTCAATCCCAGCCCGCTTTTATTTTTAAACATCGTTGCCGGCATCCGTGGCACATGCGGCTCGGTGCTCGCGAAATACATGAAAAAAGGCTTTTTGCTGTTGGCTTCTATGAACTGCTTCGCTTTGTATAGAAAAGTATATGAAATCTCTTCGTCTACCCATCTTGCACCTTTGCCACCTGCCATGTAGCCAATACGGCCAATGCCGTTAATGATTGTTTGATTGTGTCCATGGGAAGACTGCATCTGCAGTAGCTCCGGGTGTTCTTTGCCGGTAGGTTCATCACCCACCTTTTCGCTATAACTCACTTCGATTAAATCTTTCCCATCAGCCGCCAGCACGGCGCCGTTCTCCATGAAAATTGTCGGCACACGGTCAGCGGTGGCAGGAAAAATAAATGAGTAGTCGAAGCCCACCTCGTTAGGTCCGGGTTTGATAGTGGCGTTCCAGTTTTTACTCACACTGTCGCCAAGCCCCAGGTGCCATTTGCCAATAAGTCCGGTTCTGTAACCTGCTTTTTGAAGAAGAGATGGAACGGTCAATACATCTCTTGGTATAATAAGCGCAGCATCGCCGGGTAAGATGCCGGTTCCTTTTCTTCTCCATGCATATTGTCCAGTCATAAATGAATAACGGGAAGGTGTACAGGTGGCAGCCGTTGTGTGCCCGTTTGTGAAGCGGAGCCCGGTTGCAGACAGCCTGTCGATGTTGGGAGTTTTTATTTTTGTGGCGCCGTAACACCCCAGGTCGCCATATCCAAGATCATCAGCGTTGATGAATATGATATTTGGTCTCTGTTGCGAAAAAGCTGTTTGTACCTGGAACAAAACAATCACATAAAAAAGCCATTTCATAATTCTTGATTTAAAAAGTTTAAAAGCTATTGTTGACATTTGATTTTATCTTAAGTTCGGATTAATATTCTGTTCACCCTGCGGAATCGGCCATTGTTCATCAACTCCCGCGCGGAAAGCCTTGGTGGTAACAAACCAGCGGCTTTGTGTATCTGAATTAGCGGTGCCATTTCTTGCAATTACCGCAGCTGAGCCTGGAAATGGTGCGCCATAGAATTTCCCCTGTAATACTTGTGCCCCTATTCCCCAACGCAGGATGTCCCAATAACGGATACCCTCAAGCGCCAGTTCATTCCTGCGCTCGCGGCGGAGGGTAACACGCAATGCATCTGTCGCAGCTACGGTTACGGCTGGCATGTTTACCGAAGCTCTTCCTCTTACAGCGTTTATGGTCTGGTTTAACAAGGCCTGGTCTATGGCCTGGCCGACCTCCAGTTTGGCTTCAAGGTAACTCAATAATATCTCAGCATAACGGATAATGGGAATATCGGTTCCTGTATTTGCCAGGTCGCCCGAATAACCAGTGTTGTACTTTTTCAAACAAAAGCCTGTGCGGGTGGCCTGCAGGGCGCCTGCAGTAAGCCTGTCAATTGCAGTTAAATCATCCGGATTAGAATTATATACAAAACCTTTGAAAGCTTGTCCGCTATACAATATAGTGTATTTCAAACGCGGGTCACGGTTCAACCCGATGTCTGAAGGCTTATATTTCGGATCAGTAAATGAAAATACAGCGCCGTCCGTAAACTCGAACGACTCGGCAAGGCTGCCTAATGGGTTGTGAAGATGAAAACCGCCCAATATCCTGGGAAGCGTATGCTGGGTTACCGCATTGGAAGCCGTATTCTTAAGATAACGGGAAGAGAAGATCAATTCTTTGCTCGCTTCATTAGTGCCATCGAACAAGCTCTCAAAATTGGGGTCGATAACATTATCACCAAAATCTATGATTGTTTTATAGGTAGCAGCCGCTTCTGTAAATTTTGTCCCACTCAATTGAATCCTTCCAAGAAAAGCAAGCGCAGCCTGTTTGTTAACACGGCCGCTTTCCCCTGAGGTAATATCTTTCCAACGGGGAAGTATAGCCGCTATAGCTGTTAACTCGTCTTCCACGAACTTAACAACATCAGCCTTTGGAGCTTTACTAACCGAATTGGCCTCCTCCAGCGATAATGTCTTGGTGATTAAAGGAACCGATCCCCAGTATTGAGACATATAAAAATACTGGCAGGCTCTTATGAATCTTGCTTCTGCAGACATGCGGGCAATTTTTTCAGCACTCATAGGTGTCTTGCCTACATTTTCAATAAAATAATTACTCCTGGCGATACGCTGGTAACTTGCAACCCAATATTGCATTAACAATGCATTTGAGGAAGTAAGCCTTCCGTTTGTTAGTGTATTAAATACTGATGCATCACCTCGCCTGTCGTAAGCGTTGTCGGTAGCAAACTCTGTAAAAAGAAGGCCATAGTACGACCACCAGTCAGATGCCGAATATTCGGCGTCAGCAGTTGGCATCGTAATATTGCCGCGGTAAACACCGGTTAATGCCAGGAGCGCATTGGTTTCACTTGTCCAAAATGTTTCACTGGAAAAATCAGTTAGTGACGATTTATCCAGTTGCTTACGGCAACCAGTAACTGCTGTTATAACGGTAACGAGTAAAATAACACCGGCTCTTTTTATATTAATAGAAAACGATCTCATTGTAAAAATATTTGAAAATTAAAAGCTAAGGTTTAGTCCGATGGTGTAATTAGCGAGGATAGGGTAGTAGGCCCCACCTGAATTAATTTCTGGATCCCAGCCGGTAGGATATTTATTGAAAGTGACGAGGTTCTCTGCGCCACCGTAAATGCGCAGTCCATCTATCCTTGCTTTTTTGAGCAACTGGGAAGGTACGTTATAACCTACCTGTATACTTTTTATTCTTAAATAACTGCCATTGAGCAGCCAGAATGAAGACAGCTGCGAATTAGGCGTTCCCTGGTTAGTAATGATCTCCAGCCTTGGATAAGTGGCGTTTGGATTTGGATTATCTGATGTCCATCTGCCGTCTGCCTGCCAACGCTGTATGGTGCCGTTCTGAAAAAAAGCATAACCCGCATATCCCGTGAGTCGGCCACTTACCTTTGCCGCTCCCTGCAAAAGGATATTTAAGTCAAAACCTTTATAGCTGGCGCCGAGTGATGCGCCATACGTATATTTAGCAATAGTAGTGCCCAGTACAGTCCTGTCATAGGTGAGGTCAACTTTGCCATCTGGTTTTCCATCAGGTCCTGAAATGTCTTTATAACGGATATCTCCCGGTTTTGCTCCAGGTGAAATGCCCGAGGTCTGTGTGGGATAGCTGGTAATATCGCTCTGATCAACAAAAATTCCATCTGCAACAAGCCCGTAATATAAGTTAACAGGATAATTGATAAACAAATTGCTACCATTACCAACAAGCCCATTCGGCTGCTTAACATTTCCAACACCCAGGTCCCTCACTTCATTATGTAGCATGGTGAAGTTGGCATTTATATTATAATTAAAGTTTTTGCCGATATTGTTTTTATAGCCGGCAGTAAACTCCCAGCCCCTGTTGATAAGTGAACCAGAATTGCGTGTACCCACTCCAAATCCCAACACAGCAGACACGCTGCTTCCGGGACTCACAAGTATATCATACGTATACCGGTCAAAATAGGTTGCGCTTAATGACAAGCTCTTGTCTAACACTGTTAGTTCTATACCAACGTCCTTGGTTCTGGTAGATTCCCAGTGAAGTGTGCTGTCTACAACGGTGGTTACCGCAACACCGGTTGCAATACCTGCACCCAGCGGGTAATTATAGCCCGTATTAAAAAGGCTTTGGTAAGGATACTCGCTTCCAATATTCTGGTTACCGAGCGTACCATATGAAGCCTTTAACTTCAGATCATTGATCCACTTCACATTTTCCTGCATAAATTTCTCCTGTGATAATCGCCAGCCTACAGCAATAGCCGGGAAGGTTGCATATTTCTTCTCGGGCGGAAAACGGGAAGACCCGTCGCGGCGCAACACGCCCTCCAACAGGTATTTGTCTTTATAACTATACCTAAGGCGACCAAAGTATGAGTCTAGTGCAGATTCATTCGCGGAGCCTGTGTTGGTCTGGCTGCTAACATCTCCGGCAGCTAATTGGGTTAACTGGTTTGTAACAAATCCGGCCCTGAAAGAAGTAGAAGTTTCGTAGCGGAAACTTTCAAACGAATGTCCAAGCAGTACGCCGAGTTCGTGGTCGCCGAACTTCCTGGTGTACTCCAGTAGCTCCTGCAAGGTTTTATAATAATTCGAATTGTTCTGCTGGTTAAGCGTGCCGGGAGACAATGTAACGGTTCCGTTTAATCGCTGATTTGCAAGAAAACGCTGCCAGTTGTTATTGTTATGAGTGTAGCCGCCCACAACAGAAAGGTTTAGATGATCGATGATTTCCCAGTCTAGCCGGGAATTAAGTAAAAGATCCAGCCCTTTGTTCTTATACAAAGATTCGCTGTTAATAAAAGAAACCGGCGTGCCCTTTGAAGCGTTGCCAAGACCCCAGTCGCCATTGCTGAGTTTGTCAGGATAAATGGAAGGATACCTTACCACCTGGGCTATTAAAGTAAGCATGTCATTAAAGTCAAGCGTAGCGGGTGGGGCAGGTTGTTCATCAATCGTCTGTATCCCGGAAAGCCTGGTAGTAAGTTTGAGCTTTTTTGACAGGTTATTAGTCATGTTAAGCCTGATATTATACCTGTTGAAATTGTTCTTTATCACAATGCCATTTTGGTACATATAACCCATAGACAATTGGTACTGGGTAACCGGTGTACTGCTGGAAAGTGAGATGTTATGGCCAGTTTGCATAGAAGATTTCTTGTAAACCTTGTCCACATAGTTTATATCCGGAAAGTTGTCCTTGTCACTGCCATCCTTAAATTTCTGGATATCTACAGCGGAATAAGTTCCGGGTTGCGCCTCGTTCAAAAGGCCGGCAAACTCCCAGGATGCAACCTGTTCAGGATAAGCAGTTGGTTTTTGAGAACCGATATATCCGTTATAGTTGATCTTGAGTTTACCATTCGTTTTGCCGGTCTTTGTTGTAACAAGTATCACACCGTTAGCAGCTCTTGCACCATAGATCGCGGCAGAGGATGCATCTTTAAGTACTGATATGTTTTCAACATCGTTCGGATCGATGTTGTCAAGCGAACTTGTTGGAATTCCATCCACCAGTATCAGCGCTGCCGCGCTTGCACCAAATGAGCCCACTCCCCGAACCTGTATGTTTCCACCACTTGCACCCGGCTGACCAGAACGCTGAATTACCGCCACACCCGGCAGTTGGCCGGTAAGCGCTTGCGAAAGTTGAGGCACGGCACGATTGTTAACCTGTGCGGCTCCAACCTGCGCCACTGAACCTATGAGTCTGGATTTTTTCTGGGTACCGAATCCTACCACCACAACCTGTTCCATTTCATTAGCTGCCTGTACCAAGGTTAACCTGATATCTGTATCTGCGCCTAACTTCAATTCCTGCGCAACATATCCCACTATGGAAAAAACCAGGATATCACCTGCTTTGGCATCTATTGAAAATTTACCTGCATCATTTGTCGCAGTACCCCTGGAAGTTCCTTTTACAGTTACAGAAACTTTTGGAAGTGGGTTGTTTTGTTCGTCGGTGATTATGCCAGTGAAGATGGCATTGACTTCATTTGTTTGCCGGTATGTTTTTTTGGTACCACCGGAATTTCCGCTGCCAATGGCATTGCCGACTAACATAAACAGCAAAAGAAAAAGGCCAAGGAGTATCTGAAAACAGTATGGAGTGCTGATCTTTAGTGCCAAAAGCTTACACTGGATAACCTTGGCAGAGCTCTTAGCGTAGGCAGGTGTATCACAAATATGTTGATTAAACATTGGGATTTAATAGTTTTGATTAATGAAAAAGTGATACATCGGCCAATACTTCTTATGGCTGGCAGGTTCAAATCTGCTGGCGGTAAAATTACTGGAAAATGTGCATGGTTCTGCATTTCAGCCCAGATGGCGCAATCGATTGATATTAGATATTTAAGGCTCGACGAGGATAAAGACAGTAACGAAACCTATAAGGCTGATCACTTGCTCAGGTAGCCAAAATTGCAAACCTTATAAGCTGGCGGCCCTTAGAATTTTAGAACAGCCTGTCCGACCCCCGGATCAGGATTTTTCACCTGAGCAAATCAAGTCCTTTTATTTAACTTTAAGCCCGAACCAAACTTGGTTAACCAGCCATGACCAACGATAAAAACACCATACTTTTCACGCTCATCTTTAGGGATAAAGAATACCCTGTTCAAACAAGCACAAATAAATATTACTCATTAATGACTCTTATTTCAGATTATCTCGCAATACCTGGTTTTGGTTTGTGCAGCGGCATGGGCAGTTGCGGCACCTGCATGGTGGAGATCATAGAGAATTTTTCTAACAGGAAAAGATATGGATTGTCATGCGAAATACAGGTAAGCGATGATCTTGCCAATACAAAAATCATCATTAGTGACACATTCTTCTAATCTTACCCGGACCGGTGTCAGAACAAAACACCCCTTAACCGCTTAATTTGCCCGATAGAAAAGTGAAATTCGCAATGCCGCCTATATTAACATGATCCGGTTTTCTCTTTTTTTTGAAAGATCAGGAAATCTCCAAACGCTGCTAGCGACACGCCTTCGCCCCCAGCAGCCACATGTTTCTGGCGGAAGTCACTTAATGTTATAATGCCTGTTACGGCAAGGTGATCTCCTTCCCCTACTGTAAAGTAGCATTTACGAAATTTTTAATGCCGTTTGATGAAGAATGAGATAGATTGACGCCAAAATAAAAGCAGCCCATTAAACTGAGCTGCTTTTTATTTAATTGCAGATTAAATTAATGAGATACTCTGTAGATAACTCCATTGGTGTCATCTGAAATTAATAATGACCCATCGGAATGAACCGCTATACCCGTCGGGCGACCAGAAATAGCAGTATTTTTATTGATCAGGAAGCCGGTTAGGAAATCTTCGAAACTGGTTGGTTTGCCATTCTCAAAATGTATGCGAACAACCTTGTATCCCACAGGGGTGCTGCGGTTCCAGGAACCGTGCAAGGCAAGAAAGACATCGTTTTTATATGCTACCGGAAATTGAGTACCTGTATAGAAGGCCAATTGCAAGGGTGAAGCATGGGCCTGGTATGTAAGTGTAGGCAACGTTGTCATATCAAGGTATTGTTTGTAAGTGGTATCCCCGGGCGGACGGTTTCCGGGATTGTATTTTCCCTCTCCAAAAATATAGGGCCATCCGTAATTTGCATTTTGTTTTATAAGGTTCAGTTCTTCCTTCTGATCATTATCGCCAAGCCAGTCGATCCCGTGATCCATTCCCCACATTTCACCGGTCTGAGGGTGCCAGCCAAATCCAATGGTATTTCTTAAACCTTTTGCATAAATCTTCATCCCTGTACCATCAAAGTTTGCTTGTACTATCGTGGCATTCAGCGCATTGGGCTCCGGGCAGGAGTTGCAGGTACTGCCTATCGTTATATACATCTTACCGTCCGGACCAAAATCAATTGTACGGTTCGGGTGCTGACCGGCGTCCGGCAGGTTTTTTATCAACAAGACGGGAACTCCCAGCGTGCCATCCGCGTTGATACCAGCAATATATACTTCTCTGATAGCGACGATATACATCTTGCCATTGTGTATCGACAGGCCATGTGCCTGGTCTATATTTGCTACCACTTGTTTGCTGTCTGCCACGCCATCAGCATTCGCATCACCAAGCATCGTTACGGTTCCTGCATCCCTGTCAGACATGTAAACATTGCCATCACTACTTACAGTAAGCATACGCGGTTTCCCCACTTTGCTGGCAAACATATTCACCTTAAAGCCCGGTGGTAATTTCAACTGGCTCATAGTCTGCTCATTGGCCGATACTATTGCCGGCCTGAAAACGTAACCCTTGATCCCTGCAACAGTGGGCTCTTCATCCGTTTCGGGAATGAAAGAATCCCAGAAGTCTTTGTCTTTGGTACAACTGTACGTCAACGCTATAAGCGCTATCGCAACTGTAATGGTTTTAATCCAGAATTTCATCATTGAAGATTTTTTTAAAAATTTAGTAAACCGACAGCCGGTGAAGTAATGGATGTACATTAAATAATAATGCCCCCGATAAAGTATTTGATGCTCAGTCTTAAAGCGCCCTTGTATCACCTCCATCCCATTTATAAACTTTGCTTTTCTAAGCACAAATCCGGCAGCTCCACTAAAGAGAATGATGCATGTGGATCATTTTCCATATGTCTCCACAGTTCGAGCTAATTACTTGCTAAGGTTTTCTGATAAATTAACCAAAATTTGAAGAAAAGTATATCTTACAATTCAAATAATTTCTATGAGAACATTGAATGTTTTAATATCTTTCACTATCCTGGTATTCCTGGCTGGTTTTACAAAGATCATTGCAAAAAACAAGCAAAGAGCTACGCCAACCCATGCCATAGTCACCGGTGCTGACCAAACAGCCAAATATATCTCTTACCTGCAAAATAAGAGAGTCGCCATCCTGGCAAATCCTACTACTGTGATAGGTAATAAACACCTGGTGGATAGCCTGGTGTCCAGAGGAATTAATATAGTAAAAGTGTTTGGTCCCGAACATGGGTTTAGAGGAAATGCAAGTAACGGTGCAACTGTGGGTGATGAAAGAGACCCGGCCACGGGTATAAAGATTATTTCATTATATGGCCCCAAGCGCAAGCCATCGGTGGAAGATCTTTCAGATGTGGATATTATGATGTTTGATATCCAGGATGTTGGTTGCAGGTTTTATACTTATATTAATGTTTTAAAAGATGTAATGGAGGCTTGTGCCGAGAACAATAAAACCCTGCTGATCCTCGACAGACCCAACCCGAACGGCTACCTGGTTGATGGCCCGGTACTGGATATGCGCCTAAGCTCAGGTATCGGTAAATATCCCATACCGATCGCGCATGGCATGACGATCGCTGAGTTTGCTCAAATGATCAATGGCCAGGGCTGGCTTCCTAATAAATTGAAATGCACCCTTAAAATTATTCCTGTTGCCAACTATAAACATGATATGCCCTACACATTACCGGTAAAGCCATCCCCGAACTTAAACAGCCAGCAAAGTGTGATGCTATATCCTGCCATGTGTTTGTTCGAAGGCACCATCATCAGCCAGGGGAGAGGCACGTTTACACCATTTACAGTGCTTGGAAGTCCCGCATTGAAAAATAAGTACAAGTTCTCATTCAAGCCCGTAAGTATCCCCGGAATGAGTGAAACACCACTGCACATGAATGAAGAATGTTATGGAATTGATTTTAGGAACTATGATATTAATGAGTTGCGAAAAACAAAACGGATCAATATCCAATGGATGATCGATCTGTACAATGCATATCCTTACAAAGAAAAGTTTTTTGACCGCTCGCAAAGTAAACAAATGGGCAATATAGATTTTCTTGCAGGCACCTATGATTTTAAAAAACAGATCATTGCAGGCAAAACCGCGAAGGAGATCCAGGCTTCCTGGGAGCCGGCGTTGTCTCAATATAAAACCATGAGAAAGAAATATTTGTTATATCAATAACACAGCTTCTGTTAAAACCATTTCGTCCGTTGAAGTGCTGATCGGTTGTTCTATTTATTGAGATCCTCCGTTACCTGCCACTGCCTTGTCAGCATATTCAGCCAATGTACCTGTAGGTGCAACCATGTTAAACGTCAATGTCGTTTCAGTAGATTAGTTTATAACATTAAATACAATCAACCTGGTATACCACATCTCATCAGTTGTAGTATTTATTCTAATCTTTATTATTGCCAAGTGAATTTATTTAAATTGCACAGTACTTTATATTGATAAATAGCCTTTACACGTCGCCCTGGCACAAGATCACTAATAACCTGATAGATAAAAAAAAATAAACAACATGAAACATCTACTACTCACAGCTGGCTGGCAGAAGCTGGCAATCAACTTAATCTTTATAGTCAGCGCGTCGTCGCTGGTCACAAGTTGTGAGAAAAAAGATCCGCCAGAACCAGTGCTGAAGATATCCACTGTTGTAAGCGGGCTTGCAGGACCGATAGGAGTTGAGGTTGATAAAAAAGGTAGAATATGGATCGCCGAAAGTGGTACTGGCGTTAATGATGGAAAAGTTGTAGTAGTAACCCAGGAC
>JBBPYM010000149.1:0-7418 GCA_038199905.1 Chitinophagales bacterium
CCCGCCAACCTGGGTCTGACGGTGGGTCCAAATATAGATTATGTGCTGGTACAAAGTTTTAATCCCTACACTTACTTGCCAGTAAATGTGATCCTGGCAAAGGCCTTAGTGCCCAAATATTTTAAACCCGAAGCAGAAAATACTGATTTTGACCAGTATAAGGCAGGAGATAAAGTATTGCCATGGCAGGTATTATCAACGTTTAAGGGCAATCAGCTCGTTGGCCTCACCTACGAACAACTCCTCCCATTTGAAGCAAATACCGCCGAAAAATCCGGCGGCCAACCCTTTAAAGTCATACCAGGAGATTTCGTAACAACGGAAGATGGTACCGGGATTGTTCACACTGCCCCAGCCTTTGGTGCTGATGACTACAAAGTAGGTAAAAAGTTCAACCTGGGCATATTGACGATGGTAGACAGGGAAGGAAAGTTTGTAGATGGGCTAGGGGAATTGAGTAACCGGTACGTGAAGAATTATAAAGATGCTGCTGATTACACGGACGTGAACGTGGATATTAGTGTTAAGCTGAAAAAAGAAAATCGGGCCTTTAAAGTAGAAAAGTATGAGCATAGTTATCCTCATTGCTGGAGAACTGACAAGCCCGTTATCTACTACCCGCTCGATGCATGGTTCATAAAAACTACCGCCGTCAAAGACAGGATGGTTGCCCTGAACAAAACCATTAACTGGAAACCGGCAGCCACAGGCACAGGCAGATTTGGTAACTGGCTGGAGAATATGGTTGACTGGAACCTAAGCCGTAGCCGTTTCTGGGGAACACCCTTGCCGGTGTGGCGGACGGAAGATGGCACTGAAGAAATATGCATTGGTTCAATAGAGGAGTTGATTGTTGAGATTAGGAAGGCAAATGAAGTATTAGGGGCGGATGTGAACAAAAATTACCTGCATGCAGGTATCCTGGATCTGCACAAACCATACGTTGATGAAATGGTGCTGGTTTCTGAATCCGGTAAACCAATGCATCGCGAACCTGACTTGGTGGATGTATGGTTCGACAGCGGCGCCATGCCCTATGCGCAGTGGCATTATCCTTTTGAAAATAAGGAAATGATAGACGGCGGCCAGGCATTTCCTGCTGATTTCATCGCCGAAGGTGTTGATCAGACCCGTGGCTGGTTTTATACGCTGCATGCCCTGGGGGTAATGCTTTTTGATAGTGTTGCTTACAAAACGGTGGTATCCAATGGACTAGTATTGGATAAACACGGCAATAAAATGAGCAAACGGTTGGGAAATGTAATAGATCCATTTGAGACCATCTCCAAATTTGGCGCCGATGCCACAAGGTGGTACCTCATCACCAATGCATCACCCTGGGACAATCTTAAGTTTGACCTGGAGGGAATTAAAGAGATACAAAGGAAATTTTTCGGCACACTGTACAATACTTACCAGTTTTTTGCGCTGTATGCAAATGTTGATACTTTCAGTTTTAAGGAGGCCTATATTCCAGTTGAGGAAAGACCTGAAATAGATAAATGGATACTTTCCTCTTTAAATACGCTGATAAAAAAGGTAACTGCCAATTTCGACGATTATGAGCCCACACTCGCAGGCCGGTTGATAGAAGATTTCCTGGATAAGCATTTGAGTAACTGGTATGTACGGCTTTGCCGCCGTCGTTTTTGGAAAGGAGAATATGAAAAAGACAAGATCAGCGCGTACCAGACATTGTACGAATGCCTGGAGGTACTTACCCAGTTGATGGCCCCCATTTCACCGTTCTTTTCAGACTGGATGTTCAACAACCTTAATGCTGTTACTGAAAAGCACAATGCGCAATCTGTCCATCACACTTTATTTCCCGAAGCGAACGAAACGCTGATTGATGAGTTGCTGGAAGAAAGAATGCAACTTGCCCAGGATGCGTCATCTCTTGTATTGTCACTACGCAAGAAGGTAAACATTAAGGTAAGGCAGCCGCTTAGCAAAATTCTGATACCGGTTTTGAGCCCTTCTATGAAAGGTCAGATTGAGAAAATTCAAGAGTTGGTGCAAACAGAAGTGAACGTCAAGGAAATTCAATATATCACAGATACTGACGGATTCATCAGCAAAAAGATCAAGCCTGATTATGTGGCGCTGGGAAAGAAACTAGGTTCGAAGATGAAGGCAGTGTCTGTAGCCCTCGAGCAGTTCACTCAACAAGATATTGTTAATTTAGAGAAAAACGGATTTTCCACTTTGTTAATTGAAGGTGAACCCTTAATATTACAGGCTAATGAAGTAAATATCACCAGTGAAGACATTCCTGGATGGATGGTTGCCACGAAAGATGGTTTAACCGTTGCACTTGATGTTACTATTACCCCTGACCTTGAAAACGAAGGAAATGCCCGCGAACTGGTAAATCGTATTCAAAAGATTCGAAAAGACAACGGATACGAGTTAACTGACCGCATTTTAGTTAAAGTACTGCAGCAAGAGTCCATTAATACATCAATTTCGCAATTTAATGACTATATTTGCGCCGAAATTTTGGCAGATAAATTAGAATTGGTACAGGAGCTGATTAGCGGTACAGAGATTGAAGTAAATGAAATCCCCTTAAAAGTTTTCGTAACAAAAAAAGGTTAATGCTATGGCAACAAAGAAAATAGTGGCCACTAAAGTAGCTGTTAAAAAAGCTGCCAGTTCCAAAAATGTAGAGCCTGCTAAAAAAGAGGTTAAGCCTGTTTTAAATACAGCTAGTGCTAAAACTTCGGCAAAACCAATAGCCAGGCCTGCTGAAAAGAAAAATGCGTCACCCGTGGCGCATAATAAAAAAGCCGCGCCGGCCGTTATCAAGGCTGAAAAACCGTCAGTCGAAAAATTATCAAAGACCGCTTCTAAAACTGCCATTCCCGTAAAAACAGAACAGGTAAAAAACCCGCAAAAAAAATTGGAAAAGAAACCTAAGGAAGATATAGTTAGTCAGCCAGCTACACCTCAGTCCTCAACACCACCGAAGCCAGCTTCTTCTCCAGCTGCTAAGTCGGCTCCAAAAAAGGAAGCGCCTGCAGGCAAGCAATCGAAAGTTGCTATGCCTGACATTAAAACTAAAACGGTTCGTAAATATGAACCTGATTTCACCAAGTCTGTTTTAGATGCTCCAATTCACGACCATTCAGCCCCTTCCCAGCGATACAGTGATGTGGATCTAACGGAATTCAGGGATTTGATCAATAAAAAACTGGATGCTGCAAAGAAAGAGTTGAATTATCTCCAGGGCCTGATCACCCGTAAGGATGAAATGGGTGGAGATGAGAGCGATAACAGGTACATGACCATGGAGGATGGCAGTATCAGTATGGAAAGAGAACAATTGAGCCAGATGGCCAGTCGCCAGATTACTTTTATCGATCACCTCGAAAAAGCCGTCATGCGTATTGAGAATAAAACTTATGGTATCTGTCGCGTTACAGGTAAATTAATCGATAAAGCACGTCTCAGAGCCGTACCGCATGCCACATTGAGCATCGAGGCCAAACAGACTATGAACAAATAAATTTGAGTAGATGAAATTATCTAATCGGGTTCGAATGTTAATTCGAACCCGATTTTTGCTATCTAACTTCCTGCATATCTACCAGCCTTTTGTAGTAGGTATTTTGCGCCATTAGTTGTTCATGATTCCCCCTTTCTACGATTTCACCTTTTTGCATGACAATAATTTCGTCAGCATGACGAATGGTGGAAAGCCTGTGTGCAATGACTATACTGGTGCGATTCTTCATCATGTTGTTGATTGCATCCTGAACAAGTCTTTCGCTTTCTGTATCGAGGGAAGAGGTGGCTTCATCAAGAATTAAAATCGGTGGATTTTTCAAAACCGCACGGGCAATAGTAACACGCTGTCTTTCTCCCCCGCTGAGTTTGCTTCCCCTGTCTCCAATATTGGTTTTATAGCCGTTTTCCTTTTTTTCTATAAAATCATGCGCGTTGGCGATTTTTGCCGCGGCGAGGATTTCCTCTTCCGTTGCGTTTTCTTTACCCAGGGCAATATTATTATAGATAGTGTCATTAAAGAGGATTGGCTCCTGCGTAACTATGCTAATCTGATTCCTGATCGAATGAAGGGTATATTCCTTGATATTGACACCATCAACCAATAATTCACCGAAAGTAACATCATGAAACCTGGGAACAAGATCTGCCAGGGTCGATTTACCAGCCCCCGAAGAGCCTACCAGTGCAATGGTTTTACCTTTGTTAATAGTAAGGTTTATGTTTTTAAGAATAACGGCATCGTCGTAAGCAAACCCAACTTTCAAAAATTCGATATTTGTATTAAAAGTGCTCAGCACTTTTGCGTTCACTGACTCGGTGACCACAAGGGGCGCATTTAGAATTTCTTCTATCCGGGCGATGGCTGCACTTCCCCGTTGCATGTTATAAAAGGCAGAGGACAGGGTTTTAGAAGGATTGATAATTTGCGTAAAGAGGGCAATATACCCGATAAAACTTTCGGGCTGCAAAGCAAATCCTTTCGAGCCCAGCACCAATCTGCCTCCAAACCATAAAATTCCGCAAAGCACCAGTACACCCAGGAATTCGCTCATCGGGGAAGCAAGATCCCTGCGATAATTCATCTTATTTTTTACATGATAAAGTGCGTCATTTGTAGAAAGGAACTTATTACGCAGGATGTGCTCGGCGTTGAAAGCTTTAATCACACGAAGTCCCCCGAGGGTTTCATCTAGAATTGAAAGGCCCTCGCCAGATTTGATAGCGGCGGCATTACTTTGTTTTTTAAGAGTGCGGCTAACCCGTCCAATGATAAACCCTGTCAGCGGCAAAAAGATCACCAGAAATATTGAAAGTTGGGGGCTCAAAAATATCAGCGCGCTGAGTAACAAGATAATTGTCAGCGGCTCTTTAATAAGTCCTTCCATGGTGTTTACAACAGTGCCTTCCAGTTCCAGGGTGTCGTTTGTCATGCGGCTGATGAGGTCGCCTTTGCGCTGTTCGGTAAAATACCCGATCGGCAGACTTAAGATCTTGTTGTACAAGTCATTCCTCAAACGGGTCATCACACTGTTCCTCATAGGAGACAACACATAATAACTCAGGTATAAAAAGGCATTTTTGAAGAATACGGCTGTTAAAATTATCAGGCAGATATAAGCCAAAGCAGTTACAACACCCTGCTCGTTAATAATTTTGCTTATGTAATAGCTGATATTGTGTAATACGCTGGCCGCGTCGAGTTCTAGCGGGATGAATTCTTTTACCTGTTTTTCAGGATGGAAAAGTATGTCGAGAAACGGGATCAGCATCGAGATGGAAACAATACCGAATACGATAGATAACAGGGTGAAAAAAAAATATAGGATGATATTTCCTTTAAACGGTTTGAAATATCTCAGCAGACCGGCATATTTTTTCATAATTGAGTTAAAAAAGCCGGGATGCGTTTAAAAGTGGAACAACCCGGCAATTAAGCTGTAAATTTACAGGTAATAATTGTTAAGGATAATGCAACAGGAAACAAAACGACAAAAACAAGTCGCCGGACTTTTGAAAGAAGAGCTAAGCGTTATATTTCAGCGTTTGGGTCTCAGTATGACTGATGGTGGAATGATTTCCATCTCCTCCGTTAAAATTACCCCGGATTTGTTCGAAGCCAGGGTATACTGCAGTCTTTTCCAGGTAAAGGACCCCGCAGCTACTATGAAAAAAATTGAGGATAGAGCCTGGGAAATAAAAAAAGAACTTGTAAGCCAGGTGAAGAATCAGTTGAGAAGTATGCCTCAGCTAACTTTTTTTCAGGATGACACGCTTGATTATGTTTTTAAAATGGAAGAAGTTTTTAAAAAGATCAACGATGAAAAAAAAGAGGAATAAGCATATGGCGCCGGCGAAAGTGTCTCTTTTCCCGATGAATTCTCAGTCATGATTTGTTTAACCGGATTGACCCGGAATATACCACAAATGCGAAAGCAGTATGTACCTCACCTTTGCATGGAGATATTTTAAAGCCAAGAAATCTACCAATGCTATTAACATTATTGCCTGGGTAAGTGTGTTGGCAATTGCGGTGGGTACAGCATCACTTATCATATTGTTGAGCGTATTTAATGGGTTTGAGGACCTGGTGAAGTCTTTGTATGCAGACTTTTACACAGATCTGAAAGTTTCAGCAGTAAAAGGCAATAGCATTGTTTTTTCCGAGAAGCAGTTACTGCAATTAAGGGGTATACCTGAAGTAAAAGCTTATTCACTTGTAATGGAAGAAAAAGCTTTGCTGCAGAACGGAGAACCCTTATCCCTGGTTTATTTGAAAGGAGTAGATAGTGAGTATGTGCATGTTACAGGAGTTGCCAATAAGTTGATTAAAGGAAAGTTTAATCTTGGGAATGCCGATACTCCCGCAGCCGTTCTTGGGTCGGGAATAGAAAGCGCATTAGAGATACAGGCAGACAGATCCATCGTTCCGCTAACTATTTACCTGCCGAAAAGAGGTATAAATATTAACACCGCAGACCCAATCCAGTCGTTAAGTTCTGATAACATCAACACTAGCGGCACCTTTGCTATCCAGCAGGATTTTGATAATAAGTATGTTATTACAAATATAGATTTTGTTAAACGCATGCTGAACCTGCCAAAGGATGAATATGGCGGTGTTGAGATTACGCTGAAAAATGCGGAACAAGAGCTGGTAGTGAAAAAAAGACTGGAGCAAATATTCGGGGCGGATTATCTTGTTCAGACCAGGTATGAACAGAATAAGAGTCTTTATTCGGTGATGAGCGTTGAGAAGTGGGCAATTTATATAATGCTCTCCCTGATATTGGTGGTAGCCGCATTTACCATGATTGGTGCGCTTACTATGCTGGTGCTTGAAAAGCAAAAAGATATACAGCTCCTAAAAGCGTTAGGTACTAATAACCCACTTATCCTTAAAATTTTTCTGAGTGAGGGCATCTTGCTTGCAACAGTGGGTGGTGTGCTTGGAGTTGGGCTGGCAATCTTTATTTGCTGGCTACAGGTGACTTATAAATTGGTGAAATTGCAGGGTAGTAGCTTTCTTATAGATTATTACCCAGTTAAAATGGTAGCGGGTGATTTTTTTCTCGTCCTATCTACAGTGTTTCTTGTAGCCTTTATTGCTTCCTGGTTCCCTGCCCGTAAGGCAGGAAAACAAGCGATTGAGCTAAAAAGTAGCGGTTAGTTGTGAGATTGGAAATTAACGTGGGGGCTGTCTTTCATTACAGCGGAACACCTGATAAGCGTGAGGCCTGAATATTGGCGGTGTTTTTATGTTTGGTATTCCACGTTCCAGCGGAACGTCAGGTGGGTAGAAAAAACCCCCACATTGATCTCTGTTCCAGCGGAACAGAAGAAGTGACCCGGAACATATGTTTAAATCAATCCTATTGCAAAGAATCAATGTTGACATAATTGTCTAC
>JBBPYM010000150.1:0-9439 GCA_038199905.1 Chitinophagales bacterium
CTTTCTTTCGGATGCCCCGCTTCGGCGGGGCTTATCTTTTTATTATTAAGTTTATTCCCTGAAGTCATTGGCTTTGTTACTGAATAATGTTCACGATGTTATTGTATATTTAACCGATCAGCGATTGATCTATTAAGGATTCATTTTGGACACATGTTGTAGTTGTCGTTTTGGACTAACATCAAAGCTCTCCACACCCATAACACAAATGTGATGGGAAGATGTAAATACTAAAAGCTGAATTTATGTCACTACAATGACTGCTGACGCTAACGGCTTTGATCAGGCGGTGTTGTAATCCCCAAGGGACTTTCGAATTTAAAGACGTCCTTCATCAATGTCTCGTCGTTATGCCTATCAAAATAGTGTTTATGAGTAAAAGATTTAAATGTTCCTTTCACCATTCTATCTTCAAAATAGTTTGGAAAGTCACAACAAACAATTTCGGCAGTTAATTACTGATATAAGCCAAAGTGTTTGGCTCTCCAGGTGATTGGGCCCCCGCAGTGCAAAGTCCAGAAACTCTGCCAGATACCACCGTCTCATTTATTTGCTGAGTAGAAATAATATGCAGGTCGATACTTCTTGAAAGATCAACCACTGCTTCAACTGAAGCATTTATTAATGTTGGACGATAAATAACACTCAAAGGATACGACCTTCTTTTTTAGTTTCGGCTATCACTGTTAAATGGTACACTCCCACAGCAGGATAAAATCGCAGTGTACGCGCTCATCCAATTGGGTACCACTCGCCTTGTGACGACGCCCACGCTGCAGGCTATCGTGAGAAAGAGTCTCAATGCTGTTAAAGGCAGCCCGGAGTTCCGGGATCTTGTAGCAAAATACAAGATCAAAGACCAGAATGCGGAGCTTTTAAATATCGCGGTGACCAACAAAAAATTAACCTCAAGGCGCTTGCCGTTCTGTTGATGATGGTGAATAACGGTTCTAAAAGCATACTCACCAGTGATACAAAAGATGAGCTGTCCATAAAAGCCGTTGGCGGGGCGATAACCAAACTCAAAAAATTGGATGTCGTATCAAAGAAGCCTTATGAACATTCGCTAATGCCTGCTGGTTTGCTAAGCGGCATGAAGCAGCAACAGGTAGTTGTTTCGATTGAGTATATGGCGGGGTTGAGGAAGAAGTAGCGGCGGGGTATGGGGTATGAGTGGGGTGTTGCATGAGTATGGCCGTCAGTCTGCATTAGGATGGGATAAATTTAAAATCAGATATTATTTTAGGCATCCCTGGGAACCAGCGATGCCTTTTGTATTCTAACCGATTGGTAAATTGTGGGTCACATTTCTTCCAGGCTATTTAGAGGCTACAAGATCATTCGCCACCATCGTATACACATACCGCATACCCCATACCAAACCTGGTGACATTCATTTATATATGGTAATTTCGGTTTAATATCAACTTATGACAAAAACGACCAGGATATTTGACATTTTTTTTATTTTGTTTTTGGCGGTAACTACCGGTTATGCTCAATCGCCCGCGACCAATTTTAACTTTGCTCTTGGCGCGGGAAAAACAGCACCCGGCTACACCAGGGTGATGGCTACCGACCTTTATGATACTATAAAAGGTCATGGCTTTGATTTTGGTACCATGCCAGTTTCTCGCTTACAGGTTACCCGTTGGGTTTTAGTCCTTCAACACCCGGCCCACCTAATAAATGGGAACTTGCTCCCAGTCCGAAAAGTGCCTTTGTTAAACCCGATGGAAATTGATAAATCATGAAATTAATTGTAGTAATTATAGTCGCTTTACTTACCAGCTTCAACGGTCAAACGCAGGTATTGAAGAAACCTATACCCGATAAGTTGGTGGTACTTAGTTTTGATGATGGTCCTGAAAGCCATGCCAGTTTTGTGCCGCCCATTCTTAAAAAGTATGGTTTTGGAGCCACGTTTTTTGTGTGCGAGTTTCCACCCGATTTTGATGACAAAAGCAAGTACATGAGCTGGGAACAAATGCAGCAATTGGATAAGATGGGCTTTGAAGTTGCCAATCACACATGGCATCATGTAAACGTAAAGAAGATTGAAAAAAGCAAGTTCCTGGAGGAGTTGCAGTATGTTGAAAACAAATGCAAGGAGCTAGGCATGAAAACACCCCTTGTTAGTTTTGCTTACCCTGGTTATGGAACTAATCCTGCAGTATTACCCTATCTAAAAGAGAAAGGTTATCTCTTTGCGCGAACCGGTGGTGATCGCGCATACGATCCTTTAACAGATCATCCTTACCTTTTGCCAAGTTTCACCATGAAGGATAGTAACAAGGCAGAAATCAGGCACTCTTTCAGCCTTGCAAAGGATGGAAAAGTATTAATTTTAACCATTCATGGAGTACCTGACCTGCCACATCCTTGGGTAAGTACGCATCCTGCATTGTTTGAAGAATTTATGAAATATTTGTTTGAGAATCATTTTAAGGTAATTGCCATGCGCGACCTGGTTGAGTACGTTGACGTAGAAAAGGCCATGCAGATCAAGCCAACATTTTAGTATTTGGCGAAGCCGGCACTAAGTGACCAAAGATCAGAAGTGCTAAGACCATTTCCATAAGACCATTTATGATATATTATGAAGCAATTTTTTATCATACTCTCGACCCTCATCTCGTTTTCGGTATTTAGCCAGCAGACCATCAAATGGCCGCCAGTGACAACCCAAAACAAACCTTGGACCCGTTGGTGGTGGGAGGGAAGCGCCGTAAATAAACAGGATCTTACTTACGCTATGCAGCTTTACCAGCAGGCAGGTCTTGGCGGACTTGAGATTACGCCTATCTACGGGGTCAAAGGAACGGAGAGCCAGTTCCTTCAGTACCTGTCACCGAAATGGGTGGATATGCTAAAATTTACCCTGGCAGAAGCGAAACGGTTGAATATGGGCATCGACATGGCAACGGGCACCGGATGGCCTTTTGGAGGTCCCTGGGTCACCCCTGCAGATGCCAGCAAAGACATCAATCTAAAAATTTATACGCTGAAAGGAGGAGAAAGTCTGCGGGAGAAAATCACTTATCTGCAAAAACCGTTGGTTAGGACCGCAAGTGGCCAGGCGGTTGATATCAAAACTTTGTCATACCCGGTCGCTTCCAACAAAAATCTCCAGGCATACGCTTTTGACCAGGTACGCTATGAAATGAAGCTTCCCTTGCTGTTGTTAATGGCGTATGCTGATACTGGTGAAAAAATTGATCTTACCACAAAAACAGATAAGTCTGGAACCTTAAGCTGGACTCCACCTGCGGGAAACTGGACCTTATACGCCCTGTTCATGGGCTGGCATGGAAAACTTGTGGAGCGTGCAGCACCTGGTGGCGAAGGGGATGCGATAGATCATTTTTCAGCAAAGGCCTTACATAACTACCTGCAACATTTTGACGACTCTTTCAAGGGCCGGAATATCACGAGCATTCGCTCTTATTTTAATGAGTCTTATGAAGTGGATGATGCCAGGGGGCAGGCGAATTGGACACCGGAGTTGTTTGCCGAGTTTAAAATGCGCACGGGTTACGACCTTCGTGAAAGACTGATCTGTTATTCAAGATTGATACCGCAGAAGCAAACAGCCGCCTATTGTATGATTATCGTTTGACAATTTCAGAATTGCTGCTGGAAAATTTTACCAAGCCCTGGCACAGTTGGGCAAAAGCCAAAGGTGCCATGATCAGGAACCAGTCGCACGGCTCGCCGGCCAATATATTAGATCTGTATTCGGCGATTGATATACCTGAGACAGAAGGCGCCGACATCCTTCGGTTTAAATTTGCCACATCGGCGGCGCATGTAATGGGAAAGCCCCTGGCGTCTTCCGAATCAGCCACCTGGCTAAATGAGCATTTTCAGTCATCCCTTGGTGATGTTAAAGTAGCGCTGGATAAGTATTTTGTAGGCGGTGTTAACCATATCTTTTATCATGGCACCAACTATTCACCCAAAACCGTTGAATGGCCCGGCTGGTTGTTTTATGCTGCCGTCCATTTTACGCCTGTAAACTCTTTCTGGAAAGATTTTTCTACGCTGAATAAATATGTGGCCCGTGTACAATCTTTTTTGCAGAAAGGGAAACCTGATAATGATGTGCTTTTATTCTTACCGGTGAATGATCGTTTTTCTGAGCCATTAGCGGCTATACGTTCCCGTAAGAACATAAACGCTTACACTGACGGGCAGACCACCCCTGAAACGGATGCTGCAAGAAATCAAAAACCCAAGCCCGTGGTGAAGCTTACAAGAGATTCCATCGACGCGCTTTCCATGAACCTTCTCCAACATTTTGACGGGATGGAAGGTTTTGAAAACACCATGTTTAAATCAAGTGCGGAATACTTGTTAAAAGAAGGATACGCATTTGACGTTATATCAGATAAGCAGGTTCAACAGGTTCAATCGCTGAGCAAAAAGTTGCAGACAGGCGGTGTAAACTACCAGACGATTGTGCTTTCTGACTGTAAATATATTACGGTAGAGACAATGAACAAGCTAGTGAATCTTGCACAATCTGGTGCCACCATAATTTTTTATAAGAACATGCCTGCGAAGGTACCAGGTTACGCTAACCTACAAACGAAGACTGCGGCACTTCAACGGTTGCTTTCACGAGTTCATTTTAAGCAGATGAAAAATGAAACCATAGAAAAAGCAGTGATCGGTAAAGGGAGTTTTATTAAAGGTGACGATCTTTCACAGTTGCTGGCATTTGCAAAAATCCGCAGAGAATCAATGGTAGAACAGGAACTGCTGTTCTTAAGACGACAATACGAAAATGGGTATGTGTATTTTATCGCTAACGATGGAAAAAACAAATTAGAAAACTGGGTGCCGCTCTCGGTAAAAACCGGCAGCGCGGCGATTTTTGATCCGATGATGGGAAAAAGCGGGCTGGCAAAAACACGGAAAGCTCCAGGCGGCAGCATGGAAGTTTTTCTGAGCCTTACAGCAGGCGAAAGTTGTATTGTGCAGACGTTTCCCGGCACTATAAAGGCCAATCCGTTTCCTTACATTGAGCTTAACGGTGAGCCGCGTGAACTTGAAGGAGAATGGGAAATAACATTTACAACAGGGGGACCAGTTTTGCCCCCGACTGTTCTTGTTAGAAAAACCGGCTCCTGGACTGATGTTCCCGGTGATGCTGTGAAGATATTTTCCGGTACCGTCCAGTACAGCATATCATTGAAACGGCCGAGTGGTCTTCCTGCTGGCTGGTTGCTTGACCTAGGCCAGGTAGCGGAAAGCGCAGAAGTTTCGTTAAATGGTAAAAAGCTGGCCACATTGATTGGGCCTGTCTACCAGGTGGTGATCCCTGCTTCGTTATTAAAAACGGATAACCTGTTGCAGGTGGATGTTAGCAACGGCATGGCAAACCGCATCGCGGATCTTGATAAAAGCGGCGTTGACTGGAAGAAGTTTTACAATGTGAACTTTCTCTCCAGGCTGGCAGAGAACCGTAATGCAAACGGCATTTTCGATGCCTCCAAATGGAAACCCAAAGCTTCCGGGCTGCTTGGCCCGGTGACCCTGATACCGTTGAAGTAGACTAATATACTATTTTATATCTTTGTAGTGATGCCGGAAGAAATAAATGACAGAAAAGTTTTTTCTTTATTACAAGTAATGAAAAGTGTTCAGCAGACCCTTGCTGATAGGTATAAAAGTCCGTTCTGGGTTAAGGCTGAAATGAACAAACTGAACCTGTACCCGCAATCAGGACATTGTTATCCTGACCTGGTGGAAAAAAAAGATGGCAAGCTGATAGCGCAGGTTCGGGCAAATCTCTGGCGCGATGATTATCTCCGCATCAACCGTGCGTTTCAGTCCATTGTAAAGGAGCCATTGAAAGATGGGATAAAAATTCTTTTCAGCGCAATGGTAACATTTGATCCCGCATTTGGCCTGAGCCTGCGGATCATTGATATAGACCCCGGTTTTTCGCTTGGCGATCTTGAACAGGAAAAAATGGCCACCATTGAAAGGTTAAAAGCGGAAGGAGTCTATGGTAACAATAAATTATTTAAGCTACCGCTGCTGCCTAAGCGCATTGCTATAATATCAGTAGATACCAGTAAGGGTTATGCTGATTTTATGCAGGTGATTGAAGGCAATGCATGGGGTTATAAATTTTCAATGATGTTGTTCCCGGCGTTGTTACAGGGCGATAAGGCGGTAGATACGATTATATACCAGTTGAGGCGTATCAAAAAAGTACAGGAACATTTCGATGTGGTGGCAATCATACGCGGCGGCGGTGGAGACGTGGGTTTGTCGTGTTACAATGATTTCAGGTTGTCCAGGGAAGTAGCGCTTTTCCCGCTGCCGATAATTACGGGTATCGGGCACTCCACTAATGAAACGGTTGTTGAGATGCTTGCTTTTGAAAATGCCATTACACCCACCAAACTCGCTGAGTTCCTGCTGCAGCGGTTTCATAATTTTTCAGTGCCTGTAAACCGCGCGGAAGAAAAACTTATTGATCTTGCCAGGAAGATGTTGCGCGACCAGCAATTGAAATTTAATAATACCATAAAATATTTCCGTTCGGTTACCAGTAACCTTTTAATAACGGGAAATAATAATATTGTTAACCTGCAAAAGTCGATGTTGCAGCATACCGGGTTTCGCTTCAAAAGCGCTTTTAGTGAGCTGAATAATCTTGAAAGAACCACCAGGAACCTAAGCCCGGAAAACATATTAAAAAGAGGATTCAGCATTACACTGTTCAACGGCAGGTCTGTAAAAAGTTATGATGAAGTAGCCGCGGGCGATCAGTTAGAAACAGTGCTTTTTGATGGAACCATAAACACAACAGTAACTTCAACAAAAAAATCTGCAGGATGATGGATACAGCGCCTAATTATACCGAAGCCTTTGATGAGTTGCAACTAATAGTCTCGGAAATTGAGTCCGGCGAAATTTCCGTTGATGAGCTTTCTGAAAAAGTAAAAAGAGCCGCGGTGCTGATAAAGATCTGTAAGGAGAAGCTTGTGTCGACGGAGGAAGACGTAGTCGGAATATTGAAAGGGCTGGAGGAATAGCTGTCAGCCGTCAGCTATCAGCTATCAGCCGTCTCCGGCCTGCGGCCGTTAATTAACTAATGTCATCTGCCAAATACTGATAGTAAATCCTCGGGTAACTCAAATTCTTACGCTGGCTGCTGGCTGATAGCTGATAGCTGATGGCTGATGGCTGATAGCCGATGGCTGACAGCTGACAGCTATCCTCACACTCCGATTTCATATCCTATCGGCTTAAACGAATAATTATTAGACATTTCTGCCGAGCAGGCGGTAAGTGCAACTATCAGGTCCATGCGGGCTTCAATGATGATATAATCGCCTGCCTTGCTTTTGGGCGGCAGTACGGCAACTTTACCTGTATCGCCATCAACTGTAACGTGCATGAACACGTTAAAACTAATGGGTACCTGGTCAGGCATGATTCCGTATTCTTCCAGGGCGGCGGAAAGATTTCCAAAACAGCCCCTGTGCGGGTTTTTATGACCGTAAATGATCCGGAAAGTATCGGCACTGCAAGGCGTTAATAAGAAGTCGTGACGACCAACAGTGTCTACTACAATCTCAAACATAATGTTGCTGCGATTGGAATAAAAGGGATGACCGGTGCTTAAGAAAATCGTTTCTGCATAATCAATTGTTCTACCTGAAGACAGGTATTCCTGTTTATCGTGCAGGTTAAAACACACCAGGTCGGAGACTTGCTCTCCCTGGATGTCGGTAATTTTTAACCGTTGCCCTTTCTTCATTGTAAAAGCAACGCCGCTACGAGGTGGTATTATTTCCAATTGATTCTTGTTTAAATTTAAAAGGGCATTGCCAGCCAGCGTCGTAAACCTGGCCGCTATACTGAAATACTTCCGATGAACTGCCATAGTCGACCAGCATGGGGTTAATAGACCCTGAAAATTCCAGGTCGCGTTTGCGCACGATATTTTTCATTTTCTCATATCGGTTCGTTTGCCTTAACTCTTCAAACTGTGCGTGCGGGTTAAATGCCAGCGCGGGGTATTTGAATTTTCTTCCGGGTCTGCTGCTTGCAGGATGGAGTCCAATGATAAAAAAGGCTTCCTGTTTTAAACTGAAACTGAAATTGGGTGATGCAGGATCAGGACTCACCCTGGTGTCATAGTCGTAGCGCTGCGCATCCAGATCTGACAATGCTTGTAAACGTTTCCAAAGTAAAGAATCAAATAATTCTTCATCAATGTCAATCGGACCTTCGAAAATAATAGAAGCGCTATGGAAGAACTCGCCCGATTTCCTGTAATCATCAATAAAGCTGTACAGAAAGTTTAAGATAGCATGATCATCTTTTGGACAAGCCATGTGGTCAACAACCAAACATTTTACGTTTTGGCGGGCAAAAGCGGCACGGGCGGCAACGCAGGGAAAGTCACTGGTGTTAATAAAAGAAGTGTACTCGGTAATTATCTCGTTCTCTCTATTGTAATTCATATGGTTCTTATCGTACTTACCGTTAAGGTTACAAATAAGATGCCGCCAGGGTCTGCGGGATCGGTGCCACGCCCTTTGCAGACCGATTTTTATGGGAAAAGGAGAGGGGGATCGAGTTGATCATCTGTAAGATGTTCAACCATTGATGTGGAGAAAATTGCCAGTAATGAGGTAAATTATAACTGAGTTTGAGTATCTAGTTCTTTCAACATCCGAAAATGCTTTTTTGCTTCCTTTAAGAATTTCAGACCTTTTTTAAATTCCCAATAGCGGATACCTTGTACATGGTTATACCTCGAAATTTTGTAAAGGACGTTCCAATGATGAAGAATAATACGGTAGGCCTGCAACAACGAATTGCCGGTGCCATAAACATGATGAGGCTCCGCGCCACTGCCGTTAAATTCGAGAATAGAATAGTTTTTGCCTTCTTTAAGGTCTTCTATTGATTCACATTTTATATCGTACCGGCCGTAATAGAAATATTTCGAGTAATGGCTAAGGTCATCAAATAATTTCGCCAGTTTTTCATCTTTCTCATGCGCAAGACTGACCATTTTTCCACCCCTGCTTAAATTCAAAGCATAGGATAGACAATACACTTCGCCTTCGGGAAGAATTTCTTCCAGTTTGTGCTCATGTTTAGATTTCATTTCCTCCAGGCGAAAGCGAACGCGGGGATAATTTTGCATGAGTTCCCATAAAGTAGATTTGCCATCACCTGTGACCTGCAGCAATTCTTTTTTGAGGAAGCCGGTGATAGTGCCTTTTTCCTCGTTGGGGAATCGGTAATAAAACACGCTTACTTCAATCGGGTAGGTGATAAGATCCTGGATAATGTAATCCGTGCGCATTTTCTCGTGGTAAGCGCGGAAATTCTCCGGGGTACTAATCTGACGGAATAAAAATCCCATCATGCCCACGTCGGGTTTTGCCGCGAAAGGATA
>JBBPYM010000151.1:0-5377 GCA_038199905.1 Chitinophagales bacterium
CATCTCCTGCAAAAGCAACTGGTAAAAAAGCAAGTGCTCCAAAAGTAGAAAAGACAGCTAAGACTGCCGCTAAAAAAGCAGCGCCTAAAACGAAAAAATAAATCGAAAATTCAAATAGAGATATTATTTCTTAACTGGTATATCATTCCCATTACCAGGAAGACAAACATTGGTTTTATAATTAAAAAAATGTTGGTCTTCCTGGTTTTTATTACTACAAAACTTTCGGAACAAAAGATTGCAGCACGATCTAATAACTGAAGCATTTTTAAATTTGTGTTTAAAGTGCCGTCAAGCATTTAAAGCAGTTATAAGGTGCTTGTTTATAGGATCAGTTTTTTCAATGAATCAAAAAACGGCTTCTTTGTATTAAATAGATTAAATTACTTACGAACCAGAATCTTCTCCATAACAACACATTCCTCCCCCTCTTCTTCCATCAGGTATCTTTCTTTACTGTCGTCCATTTCATCCATCCATTCTGTATGATGTTCGGCAGCCATCGTACCTGTAACTACAGATGGGAAAGTTTTATCCCTGTAAGTAAGAATATTCATATCCTTGTCAACCAGCCATTCTTTAAACATTTCTCCTACTTTGTCCACGTTAAAGTCAGGATAATCTGACATGGTGATCAGGTCTTTGATATATTCCGACTGAAAATCAACTTCGTCAAGTGCAGTCTCTGTTTTACCATATTTTGCCAGCCAGTGGTTGATATCCTTTATGCGGTTCTTCTTTGTCGGCAATTCGATTTTCCCCATCATATAATCCCTGGCTACCCATGCCTGCGCATCAAACATATTAAAGGTGTAATATTGATCCTGCATCCCCAGGTAAATCAATTGTGGAAGCTCATTAAAGAAGATTCCTTTATAAATATGATTCGGGTAAAGATTGTTATTTGTTTTCAAACGTAAATTATCGGGCAGGTAAGGGAATTTATGCTGATAATCAGTACACATAACCACTGCGTCAAATCTCTCTGTACTTCCATCACGATAAAAAGCTACATCATTTTCAAAATGTGTGATCAACGGTTTTTCTTTGATTCCTTCCGGCCAGGCTACACCAATAGGATTGCTGCGGTAACTAAGTGTTACTGACTTAGCACCGTGTTTATGACATTGAACCCCTATGTCTTCGGCCGAATAACTACTTCCGATAAGTAATACATCCTGCCCTATATACTGATCTGCTCCCCTGAAGTCGTGTGCATGAATGACCGCCCCGGGGAATGTTTCAATACCTTTAAAATAAGGCATATTAGGAGTGGAAAAATGACCTGACGATACGACGAGGTAATCGAATTTTTCAGTATAGGTTTTGTTGTTTTTCAAGTCATCCAATACGATTGTAAATTCCTGGTTCTTTTCACTATAGTCTACCCATCTTACCACCGTATCAAAACGGATAAAGTCTCTTGCCTTGCTTTTTTTGATCCTGCCCTGGATGTAGTCAAATAAGACCGGGCGTGGAGGATAGGAGGAGATAGGTCTTCCAAAGTGTTCATCAAATGAATAGTCAGAAAACTCCAGGCATTCCTTCGGTCCGTTTGACCATAGATATTTATACATACTTCCATGCAAAGGCTCACCGTATTTTCCCACGCCTGTACGCCAGGTGTAATTCCACATACCACCCCAGTTACTATGCTTTTCGAAACAGACAATCTCAGGCACTTCTTCCCCATTTCTTTTGGCTGCTTCAAAGGCTCTTAATTGTGCCAATCCACTTGGCCCGGCTCCGATAATTCCAATACGTTTATTTTTCATAAAAAAATCCATGTTTTAAAAAATATGATCAGAACTCACGACATCCCTGAAGGGAGCAGTTCCGACATTATTTGTGATTAAAAAAATCTGCGTGCTGCAGCAGAAAACTCTATTTCAGAAGAGCTTTACAAACGAGGGGAGAGTGTCTAAGAGAAAGCGAGTATTAAAACAACCACAGCAAATATAATGCTGCGAAGGTACGATTTTTTAAAAAAAATTCCTAATGAGACGGCGTCTTATGAGTATATGAATGTAAATTATGTTGTTCGAAATGTTGAGGCATAAACGGTTTCAGACCTCTGGTAATGTGGATGTTAACAAGAATCCGGTCAATGAATTTCAAGTTTTATTGAAAGATATTTTGATTGCAAAATCAAACAAGAAGGTACTTATATTTTAGGAGTCAGTAAAGTGTTTGCTAATTCTGAAATCATGTATAAAGCTTCATCCTGCAAAGCATTCTGGTGTCCTGTGTAAAATTCAGAGAATATTTTCACTCTCTCCCTGTTTGCAAGAACAGTATTTATTTTATCATTTAACCATTTTTGCCCAAAGCTTTTACTAAGGCTTTTGCAGTGGGTCCTGCTGCCATTGGGTTTTGCCCGGTGATCAATAATCCATCTTCTTCGAGATGAGAGGTGAAAGGAATCGTTGAGGAATGATAATCGGCTCCCAATTCTTTTAGACGTGTTTCTAATTTGTAGGGAACATTGTCGCTTCTCATAACAAGGGTTTCTTCTGCATTTGAGAAGCCGGTAATTCGTTTATCTTTCAACAGTCCGGGACGCAACTCTGCTGCTTTGATGAGCCCGGCAACACCATGGCAAACAGATGCCACCGGTTTTTCCTGCCCTAAGAAATCCAGGATGAGCCGACCACAATTATCATTTGAGGCTAAATCCCATAATGGACCATGTCCTCCGGGAATGAATAAACCATCAAAATCTGAAGCCGTAATTTTTTCAAGCGCCAGCGTGTTTTCAAATGCTTTTTGGGCTGCCTCATCTTTATCATACCGTCGGTTGGAGGCAGTGATGTTCTCCGTTAATTTACTCATAGGATCTATCGGAGGCGTTCCTCCCTGCGGACTTGCTAGTGTCACTTCATACCCTTTGTCAATAAATTCATAATAAGGATCGGTGAATTCTCCCAGCCATACACCTGTTTTGCTATCTGTATTCTCCATGTCTTCATGGGAAGTAAGGATCATTAATATTTTTTTCATGTCATTCATTGTTTAATGAGTTTTTGAAATGTCAAAGATTATTCCACGTATTATTTTTTTAGTGTAGAATGAATGCTTTTATTTCCAATCATTCAGCAGTCTCCTCAAAACAAGTATTTCGCCTGTGTGGTAACTGTTATGGTCAGCCAGTACCAGGGCTTCTTTTAGTAAGGTTTGACCGGTTCCATGTTCAAATGGGATGTATAAATTTTCTCCGGCAGTTTTAAGCAGATCAATAAAAGCATCCCGGTCTGTTGTGATTTGTTTCAAACATACCTCCCATCGATCTCCCGAAGCAGGCTCTGTTTCTTTAGGCCAGTATCCTTCCGGCCATTCCGGTGATTGGTGATTTTTATTTCTTGAGAATTCTAATAAATCCCATTGCGTTATTCGGATGTGCTCTGTGAGTTGCCAGATGCTATAGGGTAAATCATGAGGTGTTTTACACAATAAATTAAAATGAATATCGTGTAATACGTCCTCCAATGAAACGTGAGCATTTCCTACATTGATCAGGTCTATTAAGTTATCAAGGAGGGTGTCATGTGCAGACTGGTTTATATCTATTTTCATGATGCTTTATTTAGGTTAATTCATCCTGTAATTTACCTAAATAAAATTTATTGGCATCGCGTCCGCTATGGACTTGCGACTTTTTTCTTGCTCGATTGACCCGAAGAAATCATCCATAATCCTAAGAACGTGAATAAACCATTCAGCACAAGCATTTCAATTCCGATTTTAAATCCACCTAACATTTCAGCATCATAAAGGTGAAGGAGATAGCAAAGTGCAGGAGCCAAAAGGCAAACCACCAGGGTAGAGAAACCTTTGGGTAAATTTCTTTTTGTCAAAATCCCAAAGGAAAATAAACCAAGTAGTGGGCCATAGGTATAACCGGCCAATTTTAAAAGTACATCAATAATGGATTTGTTATCAATCAACTTAAATATCAGGATACAAAAGAGGAAAATTCCTGAAAAGGAAAGATGCACAATCATCCTGATCTTCTTCATTTTTTGTTCAGTCATGTTTGCCTGTCTTTTTAAGCCAAGCATATCTATACAAAAGGAGGACGTTAAGGCAGTAATAGCACCATCTGCACTGGGAAATATGGTGGAGATAATTCCAATTACAAAAATTATGGATACCCAGGCCGGTAAATAATACAAGGCAATTTCGGGGAAGAGGTCATCACCTTTTACGTTCAAATTGTTGGATGCTGCCAATAAATAAAGCAACCCACCTAAGAACAAGAAAAGCAGGTTTACAATGACCATGATCGTGCTAAAAGTGAAGATATTCTTTTTGGAATCTTTCAATCTTTTTACGCTGATATTTTTCTGCATCATCTCCTGGTCAAGGCCTGTCATGGCAATGGTAATAAATGCGCCGCCGATGATTTGTTTCAACCAGAAGGTACTGCTGTTAACATCTCCATTAAAAATATTGGTGTATCCTTTCAGACTTAGTTGATCCATGGTTTGGGTAAAAGAAACATTCAAATATTTCATGACATAAATAATGCAAACAACCAGGGCTATCAGCATAAAAACGGTTTGCAGCATATCTGTGAATACAATCGTTTTCACTCCGCCCTCATACGTGTAAAGCAGAATCATCAATAGCACTACAAGTGTTGTCAGCCAGAAAGGAACGCCCATATTATCCAGGATAAATATCTGCAAAACATTAATCACTAAATACAACCTGGCAGTGGCTCCCAGCGTCCTGGATAGAATAAAAAAGAGGGACCCCGTTTTATAAGCCACCATACCAAATCGTTGGTTCAGGTAATCGTAAATAGAGGTGAGATGCAGTCGATAATATAGGGGAAGCAGAACAAATGCCACCACGAAATACCCCAGCCAATAACCGATCACGATTTGAAAGTAGCCGAAATTATTCGCTCCTACTGTGCCGGGAACACTTAAAAATGTCACTCCTGTCATGGAGGTCCCCACCATGCCCAGAGCGACCAGTACCCAATTGCTGCTGCGGTTACCAATAAAAAAAGAATCATTATTAGAATTGCGGCTTGTGTACCAGGCTACGATCAATAGACCGGAAAAATAAATAAGTACAACAGTAAATAAAAGGGTCGGCGACATTCCTCAAAAATAGTTTTACAAAATAAATAGCTGCAAAGGAAAGGGAGTTGGGGTATATGGCGAGGAATAAGTTTCCGGAAATGGATTTTAAGAGAAAATAGTTTCTTTCAAATAAAAGTACGTTGCGTATTTTCCAAAAGTTCGAAGTCCGGTTATGCCTATTTAGGAAGACTCCTACAACTTTTGGAAACCCACTGCGGTAGTTTCCTTTAAAGAATGGAAAAATCCCGTTCCAAACGGAATGTGTCGTAAACTTTCCAAAAGTA
>JBBPYM010000152.1:0-12207 GCA_038199905.1 Chitinophagales bacterium
AAAACAGTTATACAAATTAATGAGCCGAAAGTAGTAGTTTTTCTAAACAAAAGAAGAAAACCGCCAATAGCTTCTGCTAGTCCGGTAAATACATTAAAGGCGGTTGAGTAACCCATGAAACTCCATAAAAGCCCCATGGGAGTTAACTCACCAAATGTCTTAGTTAAACCGTAAAAGGGAAAGGGGAATTGTGTTTTGAAAATTTTAAAAAACCCATAGCTCATTATCGTAAAAGCAAGAGAATAACGTACATAAACCATAACCCAATATAAAAGCAAGTCGTAGTTTTTTCTTTTTCTGTCTGCAACTGACCATATAATTGCAGCTAAAATTGCAATCATTGCAAATAAAAATAGTTGTACATAATTGTAAGTTGTATCACCGCTGCCATTTGGTTTAACAGTTATTGGGTAACTAACATACAAAAGGTTTTTACCTGCCCATGGTACAAGCACATCCCAAATGCCATTGTACCATGTATTCAAGGAATCAGTGAGTGGAATAAATCCAATCGGAAGGAAATATGTAAATGAAGAAATAGGCAGCAAAAAAACGGAACAGCAATCTGTAGGTTACTGCCCAATTGTTAACAGCAGGTAAGCTGGTTTGCATTGATGACAATGTTTTTCTTTTTATTAAGTTTAAATTATTTAAATCACATAAGCAAAGAGTGTACAGCTTTGATCAACGACGTACGTTTGAGCTTGTAAGCAAAATGCCCGTTTCCTTCATCAAAAAACAAAATGGTTTTTGAATGTTATAAACTTGAATACGTAATTAAAAACTTAATGACAGGTAATTTTCAGGAGTAGCAAACAAACATAATGTTTTTTAATTCAATAAGCAAGCAAGGAGAATAGGATTTTTTTTGAAGATGGTATTAAAGGAACTGATGTGGCACATTAACCTACCAAAAGCGATCTTTTACATGGAAATCAAGAATTAAATCAAGATGGCTTTTCGATTGGTGGCGAAAATGAAAAGCCTGATTTTAGCTTCACAGTATGCTGTTTGCTGCTTCCCTAAGTTTTGTTGGAAGCAGTTGACAGCATAAATAAAAAAAGGACTATACTTCTTTACTACTGAAGGATGGCAGTCCATCTGCATCCATATATTTCCTCACTTGCAAACCCATTTGTTCCATTCCGTTTATCCAATCCTCATCACTTACAGCAACACTGTTTATCCAGTCTTCATCTCGAAGCGAGCCTCTAAAATTCAGAAAGCCCTCTGCATAAAGGCCAATGGGATTGCGAAAGTCTTTACGTTTTTCCGACACAATCTCGTTTATTACTGCTGCTACGCCAGCAGCAGTTTCATGGTTCTCCAATGAAGCAGCAAACATGGAAAGAAACCTTTTGCTATTTGGGTAATTTGTGTCCGTCGGAATTTCAGTGGTTTTATCAAAAATAGCCGTTTGAATAAATGCCGGTTGAACCAGGGCAATATGTATATTGAATGGAACTAATTCCTGTGCCAGAGTTTCACTGAGTGCTTCTACGGCAGCTTTTGAAGGACAGTATGTGCCGTGAAAGTTAGAAAAAACTTTTCCGGCAATGGAGCTTACATTAATAATGCATCCGGATCTCCTTTCACGCATGGACGGTAATACTGCTTTGATACATCGCAGCGTTCCAAAATAATTCGTATCCATTTCTGTCTTAAACCGTTCCAGGGGTAATTCTTCTACTGCCCCCCATGAGTGGATACCCGCATTGTTTATAAGAACATCGATCTGACCCTCCTTTAATAAAACTTGGTTGATAGCAGTTTGAACAGATTGGTCATCCAAGACGTCCATAGCTAAAACGCTGCCGGGAAGCTGACTATCATCAATTAGTTGCTGAAGTTGAGGGGTCCGTCGCGGGTTGCGCATGGTTGCATATACGGTATGACCGTTCCTGGCAAGTATTTCCGTTGTAGCGTACCCTATGCCGGTACTGCTTCCTGTAATTAATATGATAGCCATTGTTTATACATTTTAAGTGAGGAGATAGCCTAGACAATTAAAACTTTTCAAATATTTTCTTCAGGAGTCATCCTGTTTTGAAACGAAGAGACGTCAACGCTTACGCTCCCTAATAGATTAGCTCAGTTGACCCGTTAAGCTCTTTTTGTTTCCTTTTATTTTAGTTCAAAATGCATCCAATCCCTGTTTTCTTCGGCTCCTAAACCAACAAACCCGTTTTTATAGAAAACGTCTATCATTTGTTTGTATTCTGGTTTGGCAAAACGTGCTGTCTTGCTTGTTTCTTTTAAGGTATTCCGAGCAGGGTCAAGGTCTATGGCTGTTCCCCAGCTATGATTACTTAAAAAACTGGCTACCAGTTTCGTGTTTTTCGCTTTAAGTGCGGCTTCATATTTCTTCTCTGTTCCTCTCATTGGACGAAAATTAACACAGCCACCAAACAAGTCGATGCCGAGCTTGCGTACCTGATCAGCACCATTTATTTTGTCCGCCATTGATTGATGGTTTTTCTTGTCTCCGCAATGGCATCCAATTGCTTTTTAGAAAACGTTGGTCCATTTAAAAGCAATTGTTTAAAGTCATCCCTTTCTTTTGGAGTTGGCGCTTCTACTTCCCGCTTAAGTTTTTCCCATTGGGGTACGGGAAGCCTCTTGGCTAACTGGACAAGTTGTTCAAATCCTATATTTACTTGTACTTCCCTATTTCAAATTTAGTGAAGTTTTGGTAATTGCAACAAGTTAGAAAGGTAACGCACAATCGTGCATATTGAAGTAGGTGTGGGATATGAGGTATGGGGTATGAATGTCACAACGCTGGAAGACGGCTTCCATAACCGTTAAATTTGTTAAGTCGTAGCATCCTTTATGGCCGCTGGAACAAAATTTAGAAAAAATGTTGCCCAGCCGATTCCCCACTCCTGGCAAAAATCCTTTTTATACATCTAATCAGCCTCTAGTAATCTCCCGCCATTAATGCCAATACCAGGCTGGCCGCTCGTTTTTAATGTCCATTAAAAAACGCCAGCATTGTATTCAACGCACCCTCAGAATGCATACGGTCGCCATTTTCGAGCGATTCCTATGCTGCCGCTGCCGCTCTTTTTCGCATATTTATTTCATAAAAGAAATGGCTTCCTGCAAAGTTTGGTGTTGATCATCCGCTAAACATTCACTCAATTCCAATGCATCCAGCATCGCCATATTTGCACCCTCTCCGGCAAAGGGAGGCATCGCCTGAGCGGCATCGCCAATCATTGTCAGGTTGCCAGTGAATCCCAGGTTTGGTTCAAAGGCATACAATAAATGGGACGGGGAAAAAACGGCGTCTCCGAATTTTCAATAGCTCCCTCCACAGCGCACTCCATTCAGCATATTCATTTTTAAACCATCCCAGTTTTTGGGTTCTATCAGAAAAGTCCAACCCACTGTCTGTTGACGAGTTTTCATAGATTTTGAAACTTGCATAAAACCCTAATTCAGTATTACCTTTTTGACCTTCCAATACACATTTTGAATTGCCGAAAGCCATTATTTTTCCGCCATTTAGTAACGCATTGATATGAGGTGCATTTTCTAATGCATCATTCATATCTATTTCAAGCATTGTAATGCCAGAATACAAAGATTTAATATTTGTGATGTGCGGACGAATTTTAGAATTAGCACCATCAGCAGCAATTACAATATCAGCGTAAGCAGACAGTCCGTTTTAAAAATGTAACAACCATCCCTCGTTTTGTTTTTCCACCGAAACAAAATGACTGTCCCAGATAAAAGTTCCGGGCTGCAAAGATTCCAGCAAAACATGTCGCAGACGGGGACAGTCTATTTCCGGACGAAAATGTTCGCTGGCAGATTTCTCAAGTGGCTTGGTTTCGTGGTCACTAAAAAACATTTCTGCACGTTCATTTACAATCACTTCTTTATCTGCACCTACACTAAAATTAATTTAAACTCGGTTAACAAATCCGCTTTTCGAAATGCCGCCAATCCTGATTGGTCATGCATAATAAGCGGTGAGCCAATCAGTCGGGCATTTCTATTCAAATCTCTATCATACACGATTGCGTTTACTCCTTTGAGTTGTAAAAGTCGTGCTTATGTTAGTCCTCCGGAACCTCCGCCAATGATAGCCAGACGTTTGCTTTCTAATTTCATTTAGAAATACATTTTATGGCAGATTATTGTCTGCCGATTATAAGTACTCTTGTGCCATTGAATACAGTTGTACCGCCTAAATGGTTTTCATTCATACAATTTCATTCTCTTTAGTAAAGATCTCCTCATATTAATGCTAGATATCTGCCAATAAATCAAAGTACTCATCATCTTCATTTTTTCCACCAAATCCTTTGCCTAAGCTTTTGTGGGATGCAACAAATTCAATAACGCTGATCCACTTTACCATTTTATAGCCTAACTGGTTTTCAATTCTAAGCCTCAACGGTGCTCCATGCGCAAGCGGAAGTGGTTCGTAATTCATTTCCCAGGCAAGTATAGATTGAGGCTTGAGGCAATTATCAAGCGTATGTGTATCATAATAAGTACCGCCATACAAACCTTCACCGAAAGAGTAAAAAGCAACTGTTGTTACATCAGGATGAGGCTTTACTAACTCAATGATCGTACTCAAAGATATTCCGCCCCATTCCGCTATGCCTGACCAACCCTGGATGCAATGATGCATGGTAATATTTTGTTCCTTACCCATAACTTTAAGTTCCTCCAATGATAACTCAACAGGGTTATCTACCAGGCCGCAAATCTTAAGTTTATATGTGGCGAAATTATTTTCTGCAAGTTCTTTCCATTCAGCCGAATCCGGCATTTTTCCGTTAAGCCAGAAATAGGGAGAAATATCTTTCTTTTGATAGTATGGTGTAGGTTTGAAACGGTTCACTGTAATACGCCACAAGGTACCGTTAACAGTTGCCTGCAGGTATTGAAGAAATCGCTGCTTGTTCCAGGAAAGCCAATGTGCAAAAAAGCAAAAGCCAATCGTTATGAAAATAATTGCTATCCCTATATAAAGCCCCGTATAACTATTGGGATCGTCAGTTCCGATGGTTATATGATTCATATTTCTCACTAATCCGGTAGCTGCCACCAACGCGATATGTATGATGGTAAAAATGGAATAAGCTATCATCACTAAAAAGTGAATAGAGCGGGCACTTTGCCGATTACCGAATAATTTTGGATACCAGTGAAAACGATTTTCAATAGCCGGTGACATAGCCATACCCGTAAGCATCGCCAGCGGCGATAATATAAAAACGACGCCAAAATAAGAAAGCTGTTGCAGCGCATTATACTGATAAAACCCATTCGGCTCCACGGGCATATTGAAAGTAGCATAGTGGACAAAAACATTCCATGAATCAGGCAATATTTTCCATGACGCCGGCACCAGCCGTTTCCATTGATTTGTATAAAATAAAAGCGCAACAAAAACAGCACCATTCAAAAGAAAGAATGGAACGGTGAGAAAATGCCAAACCCTTGCGATACCTACTGTATGCCTATAACCAGGCAAGCCTATAACCGGGCTAATGTAGCGGGCATCTTCTTTGGCGGTCCAAAATTTATCTTTCGGTTTTTTTAAAGGTGTAAATCTTATCCATGCAGTGTCAGGTTTGCAACTATTATTCCAGTACAAACGAGGATGGTCAACCAATATTGAAAGTCCGCTTTTTATAATCAGCACCAAAAAAAAAAAGTTAATCCAATGGCTTAGGTTTATCCATATTGGAAAACCTGAAGGGTCTGCATTTGTTGGGGAGATAAGGGGCAAAGAAGGATCAGGGGGCAAACCAATAAACAGATATTGTAGCCAGGCAACACAGGGCAAGCCAATAATCAGCACGAAAGAAATTATTAATATATAAGGTTTAAGTGCAACAACAGTTCGTCTGTCCGCAGGATAGTGTACTGCTTTTTCGGCTTCCGTAAAATGTGGCATTATAACAAGCTTTTCATGGTTGTGTAAAGTAAACTAATTGTCGCTTTTTTAATATATTGTTTTCGTATTGTCTGCAAATTGTTACTTCTCCCTGGATGTTTGTGAATTTATAAAAATATTAGGGCTATTAGTCCAACTAAGATTGGCCTGCTGTGTGTTGGTAATTGCAGCTCTTTGCAAGGTTGGCTTTTGTGGGTAGGCTTTGTGTGCTTGTAAATGTGCTGGGATTTGCGGTGGGTGGTTATGGTTTTCGTATTGAACTTCTTGTTGCTTGAAGGTGAACGGATGTTAGTTTTAGGTGCGTACAACGTTTTGCAATGGCGAAGGCAGGGATTTAAAGCTGGTCAAGCTCAAACGCAGCTAAATTGAAAAACGTAATTATAAAAATTAAGTTCAAATAATCAATTGAAACTCGTCTGAGAGAATCGAAGCTGATATTGAATTGCAGCCAATATTTGATTGGCCATCCCTGCTTTTGCCAATGCGTTGTGCGTTCGTGCTAGTTGCCTTAAGATTTAAAATCCATATTTACCTTCTATGTTCAGATTACTTGACATAGTTTGGAGAAACACAGTTTTTCCAATACTCAACTATAATTTTGACTAGCTCCTTTAAATCCTGGAAACTTGAAGGCTTAACAAAAAATCCTTGAATGGATCTTGAGTAAGCGTCAATAACAGCATCTTGTTCAGCACTTGTTGTGAAAAATAAGTAAGGAATGGTTTTTAGTCGTATGTCCTCGTTTTCATGAATTTGCTCCCTTAGTTCCATACCATTTAGCTTTGGCATATTGATGTCAGAAAAAACAATGAAAGGCTCACTGGTTTCTGCGGTAAGGTAGGTAAGTGCCTCTTGTCCGTCACTGAAAAAAACAATTTCGTTATTGTAATTGAGTTCTTTGAATACCGTTGTAAAAATTTCTTGGTCTTCAGTATCATCTTCAACGATGACTATTGCTCCGTTTTTATTCATTTGATTTTGCTTTAAAGGAAAATGTGCAAATTTAAGATTTCATTTCTTGTACTCAGTTTTAAGTTAGCAGTGACGTCAAAGCAAGACGCAAAACGGTTTTATTACTGCCATTATCCAAATAAGTCCCTTGATTACAAGCTAAGTTAAATTCTGGTTAATAAATTTTATATGCCTATGGCATCTCAATAACTGAGTAGGTTGAGTGCTAATTTATTAAGGTATGAGGCAATGTGTCGGAGCGGTTTGCAAAGTTACGAGGACGTTTGATTAGCTAATAGTTTTTTAACCGCAGAGGAACGCCAGGAGGAAGCGCAGAGGAACACAGAGAAAATTCATCGTAGGCGTACAATAAGAAGGCACTAAGGACACCATTACCGTTTGGTTATGTTTAAAAAGCACCTTTTTGAATGAGCAACTGATTATTACTATTCACGCTCTCCTTGTGCCCCTTGTGCCTTCTTTGTGTGCCTTGTGGTTAGAAAATCCTTTGCCTAAAGCATCTCGAGGCGTTTGATTAGCTAATAGTTTTTTAACCGCAGAGGAACACCAGGAGGAAGCGCAGAGGATCACAGAGAAAATTTATTGTAGGCGTGCACTAAGAAGGCACTAAGGACACCATTACCGTTTGGTTATGTTTAAAAACACCTTTTTGAATGAGCAACTGATTATTACTATTCACGCTCTCCTTGTACCCCTTGTGCCTTCTTTGTGTGCCTTGTGGTTAAAAAAAACAACGTACTTCAAAGCGTGTATCAAAAGAAAATACTGACTGTTTTACCCAAATTATCTATCATCAATTTCCCCCTCAAAAAAAATCCCCCGTTCCCTTTTACTTTTCATTATTTTTTTTAATCTTTACTACCAAACAAACCCGATTCTCAAAAATCTCACCCCCACCATCTAATAAATTTTTAAAGAAAACGTTTCACCAGCCAATGACCAGCAGGGTCGCCGAAAACTGCACGTTAAAAGAGTAGGCACAAAAAATAGATATGAAACTTAAAAGAGTAACGCTTTCCGCAGTATTGTTGACCTGCCTGGCGTTTAACGGACTTGCACAGAACGGCGGCATGAACAACTATTCCGGCGACGACAAACCGTCCATGAACTTTGTAAAGTTCAACGTAACGGGACTGCTGCTGAAAAATTATTCGCTGCAATATGAAAGGGCAATCAACAAAACCATCTCGGTGGCGTTTTCTTACCGGACGATGCCCAGCACCTCGCTGCCTTTTAAGAAGCAACTGAAAGAAGCCGTTGGTGATGATCCGGACACACAAGATATTATCGACAATTTAGAGCTGAGCAATATGGCTATCACTCCCGAAGTAAGGTTTTACCTGGGCCAAAAAGGATATGGCCGTGGCTTTTATATCGCGCCGTTTTACCGCTACGCGAAATTCAAGACCAACCATTGGATACTTACCGTAGACAACTCCACCGAAGATAAAACCGTCAGCCTCTCTGGTGACCTTACCAGCAACACCGCGGGTATCCTGTTCGGGGCTCAATGGGGCATTGGAAAATATATGGTGCTGGACTGGTGGATACTTGGTCCTCATTACGGCAAAGCTAACGGCAACTTCACCGGCGTACCCAATAAACCACTGACACAGTCGGAACAGGATGAGCTGAGGACTAACCTGGAAGACTTCGACTTGCCACTTACAGATAAAACCATTACTGTCACTGCCAATAGAGCCACACTGGGTTTGGATGGGCCATGGGCTGGAGTTAGAGCGGGGATTTCTTTTGGAGTGAAGTTCTAAATCTTTGGCCACGAAGGCGCGAAGGCACAAAGAGGCACGAAGGAAAACAAGAGGCCTTCGTGCCCCTTCGTGCCTTCGTGGCGAAAAAAATCATTTTCTAACAAGAAACGGCAGGTTGGCCGTTGCTATTGGAACCTTTCCAAATTTAACACGGTCTGTACGTTGTATGGTTGATGGGAAGACGGGGAGCCCAATGATCATCGACACGATCCCTTCGTTTCAATATGCCAGCGGGGTAACAGCGGACCTTGATGGGGATGGTTTTGATGAGGCGATCATTAACCAGAGCACGCTTAAGAGAACGCAGTTTGAAAATAAGTATTACAGCTACCTGCAGGTTATTGATTTTACGCACGATAAAAAGTATGTACTGGCAGATACGCTGCCGGCAACAAACCTGGCTTCCACGCCATGGATCGGTGATTTGGATGGCGATAGTAAGTTTGATATTATTTACGGGGCGGTAAAATACCAGGGCATCCGCTTCGACCTGGAAAGGCCGTTGGGCCTGTTTATTGGTGTTTATAAAACGGATTTTGTGATGAAAAAGCCGGTTAGATGGGGTGAATTTATGGGGAGTGATTTTAGTGGGAGGTATTAGCCGTCTGTTGGGTGAGATTTTTTTTAACCACAGAGCGCGCAGAGAGGAAGCACAGAGGATCGCAGAGGGCATTTCGCCCAATTTCAGCACCCGCGCCGAACGACGGCTCATAGCCATCACAAATACGATCCCCTTCATCTCTCCTGGCTCGTAATAAAAGGGTTTAAACTTTTTTTGGGTACTTCACAGGAAGCGATCACCTCGTCTTTTTTCATCCCCAAGGAAAGCGAAGCACAGCACCGAAACGCAATTGATTTGCAAACCTGCTTTCCTTTTGCAGTCAAATACAGCCGCTGACAACATAAAATTTATTTATCCTTAAATCTGCCATAAATTGTCCAAAAATTATAGAATGAGGATAGCAAATGCCTGTGTTGTTGTTTTAGTTTCGTTTTTTGTGCTTTCTGGCTGCGGCACATCCAGGAAAAATAAAAAAGTAGTGGCCAAGCCATCGACGGTAATGCCGCCTGCTGGCACACCTGCTGCCTCGCCGGTGCCGATAGCTCCGAATATACCTTTGGGAGGAATGGGTTTCTCCGGACAAAGATCTAACCCCAAGACTTTTAAAAACTTTTTCGACAGCTCCAAGCTGCGCACCCAGAAGGGTTTGATCATTGTATATTGGCAAGACGATAAATATTATTTTGAGATAAATAATTCTTTGATAGGAAAAGATCTGCTGGCCGTAACGCGTTTTGTACGAACCGCTGCCGGCGGTGGCCTTTACGGTGGCGAACAAGCCAATGAAAATGTGCTCCGCTTTGAAAAAGGTCCGGAAAATAAATTATTCATGCGTACAACGCTGAATGTTATCAGCTCACCAGACAGTTCAAAACCAATCTTCCAGGCAGTAAGAAATTCAAACGTTGACCCAATTGCCGCGGCTTTCGATATAAAAGCCTTCAACCGCGACAGCACTGGTTTTATCATTGACGTTACAGACTTTTTCAAAGGCGATAACCAGGTAGTATCCCTTTCTCCCCGGTTTAAAAGATCACTTAATCTTTCAAGCCTGGCTTTTGACCGGAGTTATATCGAAACAATCTTCTCACATGCGGGAAATACCGAGATCCGCACTGTTAAAACGTACAATTCTACTCCGTCTCCGTTTTCTTTTGGTGGCCCGTCACCAACTCCGCAGGGACCGACATTACCAGCAGCTTCGGCTGCGGGCGCGATTACGATTGAAGTGAATACCTCCATCATCAAACTACCAGACGTTCCGATGAAGCGCCGTTTCTTTGATCCACGGGTAGGCTACTTTGCTGACCAGGTAACAGAATTTCTTGATACCGTACAACGGGCTAACCGCGAAAGTTTTATCGTGCGCTGGCGCCTGGAACCCAAACCGGAAGATATTGCCAAATACAAACGCGGCGAACTGGTGGAGCCTATCAAACCAATCGTTTACTATATTGATCCTGCCACACCTGAAAAATGGAAGTCATACCTGATACAGGGTATCAACGACTGGCAGATAGCTTTTGAACAGGCCGGTTTTAAAAATGCCATCATCGGCAAAGAATGGCCGGTGGATAGCAGCATGAGCCTGGAAGGTGCCAACTATTCGGCGATCCGCTACCTGGCCAGCGAAATATCAAATGCCTACGGTCCAAACGTGCACGACCCCAGGAGTGGCGAAATATTTGAGAGCCATATCGGCTGGTATCATAACGTGATGAAATTATTACAGAACTGGTACTTCATACAAACAGCCGCCGTTGATCCGGGCGCACGCAAAATGAAGTTTGACGATGCGCTGATGGGCGACCTTATCCGCTTCGTATCTTCTCACGAAGTAGGACATACACTGGGCCTGCGGCATAATATGGGCAGCAGCAGCACAACGCCTGTGGAAAAATTACGCGATAAAAACTGGGTGGAGGCGCATGGTCACACCGCATCCATCATGGATTATGCACGTTTTAACTATGTGGCGCAGCCATCTGATAATATCTCCAGGAAAGGACTGTATCCGCGCATCGGCGATTACGATAAATGGGCCATTAAATGGGGTTATACCTGGACGGACAAATCAGCAGAAGAGGACCGTAAGGATCGCAACAAGCTAATCATAGACAGCCTTAAAAGTAATCCGCGTTTATGGTTCGGCGGTGAGGGTTCTGGTAACAATGATCCGCGTGCACAAACGGAAGACTTAGGCGATAATGCGATGATTGCAAGTGAATATGGCATACGTAACTTAAAAGTTATTATTAAAAACCTTCCTGAATGGACTACCGAACCTGGTGACAGGTATCAAAATCTTACAGAGATCTATAACCAGGTAGGAACCCAGTTTACCAGGTATGCCAATCATGTAGTTAAAAATATCGGCGGGGTATATGAAACATTTAAAAGTGTTGAAGAAAAAGGAAATGTGTACGAACCGGTTGCCAAGGCAAAGCAAAAACAGGCAGTAACCTGGCTGCACCAGCAGTTGTTTCAGACTCCAGTGTGGTTGCTTGACAAAAACATCCTGAATAAAATTTCAGATCCGCAGTCTAACAGTGTCACCATCATTCAGAACAGTGTTCTTTCCAATCTGTTATCAGCCAGTCGGCTAGTTAGGATGTTGGAAACCCAGGATCGCTTTGGCAGTTCAACCTACAGCGTTATAGAGTTGCTGACCGATCTCAAAACAGGTATTTTCAGTGAGCTGAAATCCGGCACTGTTATCACCATGCAGCGCCGTAACCTTCAAAAAAGCTATGTTGACAAGTTGATCAACCTGTTGCCTTCCGCAACGGCGACGCCTACACTTTCTTTGTTTGGTTCGGCCGGAGCGGCGTCAAAAAATTCAGACGTGCCGTCTCTTACCAGAGGGCATTTATCAGAGTTGCTGAGAGATATCCGGGCGGCTATTCCACGTGCGAAAGATAAGATGACTGGGTATCATTTGCAAGATGAGGCGCAGAGGATCGAGCTTGCATTGA
>JBBPYM010000153.1:0-4148 GCA_038199905.1 Chitinophagales bacterium
GATCGGATTGAAATATGATATATTCCTTTAAAATCAGGCAACCGGTCTGCTATATTAAAAGTAAACAAACGACTTTGACCGTACTTTGGCAGCAAGCTGGTTTCAACTTCTTTCTCATACACAACGTCACCCAGGGTAGCGTCTCCTTCTTCTTCATAGTAATTATCCCTGTTATCCTTTGACGACGTCTCACGCGGGTAATAACCATAACGCTGGGCGGCAATTAAATTGTTCTCATAAATTCTTGAAATAACAACTTTCACTTTAGGCACGTTAGTGAGAGTTACCTCAATATTTTTTGTGCCCTCTGCCGATAAATATACCGCTTTGGAATTGGCAAAGCTGATGGAAGGTTCCAGCGCGCCAAATGCCAGGTTATTAATATAGGCATTGTTCAAAACGCCCCCTATCTTCCCCCTTAATCCTTTTGTTATTTTGAGTTCATAGGTTTTAGTGATGTCAAAATTCTCACTGCTAATTAAGAATCCTTCATCGGTTACTTCAGCCGAAAACTTTACAACTGGTGTTAAAGAAAGATAGGTGGCCAGGTTTGCAGCAATTACCGGCTGACTGGTTTTAACAGCTATTGTTCCAGTGTTACCGTTATGCTCTGCCGTTACATCATTAATGTTTAAAATAAAAGGTGATGGGATCACTGACTTTATTTCCTCAGCTTCCTTTGTACCGTTACCACCTCCCTCAGGCGCCAGGCCTTTATCGAGCAAGATTTTTGAATCATAATCCTTATCCTCGGCTTTAACGTCGAGCAGGCGAACGGTAATCTTGGTGCTTGCAGATAAAGTCTGCAATAAGAAATTAACCGGCTTTCCGTCAACTTCAAGGTGAAGCTTGCCCTTTAAAGCAGAAGGGTTTACAGGGTAATTAAAATAAAGGTCAACCTGGGGAACAGCCGTATTACTGTTCTCATCCTGTAATGCCCATGCTATATTATTTGCTTCCAGGTTAAGATCAGGTGTGCGAAAAGTAACCGCATCAGCGTTCTCAATTCGGCCAAATTTCGAATGTCTTAAAATTTCTTTATGTAACGTGGCTTTATAGGAAGTTGCGGGTGCCAGGGGCTTTGCAGGTGAGAATATTAGCTCATCCGGGTGTTCCCATCGAAACCTGCCACTAATCGCAGGTTCAAAACTGATGTATTCTGTTGAATCCCAACGGTTGAGCATTGAGTCGGAAACCAGGGCTTTGCTAAAATGAAAGCTGAGATTACCTAACTGCGGCACTTCGTCGGTCGCCGTTGTGGAATCTAACTTAACAGCGGTTCTGTTACAGGAAACTAATAAGACGAATATCGCAGCAGTAGCCAATAAACAAGCATTCTTACGCATATGGGTTGTTAAGGGTTATCCAGGTGATGGGGAATTTAAGATCGTTGTTCAAAACAGGTGTCGCAGTACAAATTAGCAATTAATCTTAATGACCATAAACTTTTAGATAATTCATAACATCAGGCTCTTGAACTTTGCGGTGATCTAAAATTTATCCATCTACAAACGTTTAGTAAAGTTTTAACCTGAAAATTGTTACTTTAACAGCCGGCCATCACAGCTGAGGGTTTATTACAGGCGGAAAGATTTCATGAAGATCGCAAGACAAAATATAAAAAGAACGGGTAAAAAAATACTGCTGGTACTGCTTCTTACTGCCGTTTCACTTCTCTTGCTGGCCTTGATCTTTCCGTTACCAGACAAGATAGAATACTCAACCATTATTACCGATAACAAAAAGGAAGTGATTCATGCCTATCTTACTATCGACCAGAAATGGCGGATGAAAACTGAATTATCGGAAATCTCACCCCTGCTCAGGAAAACGATCATCGAAAAAGAAGACAAATACTTTTACCTTCATCCCGGGGTAAACCCTTTCGCCGTAATAAGGGCGCTAACCAGGAATGTATTTCAACTGAAAAGAACGTCGGGGGCCTCCACCATCAGCATGCAGGTCGCGAGGGCACTGGAACCAAAGAACAGGACCTGGTTCAACAAATCCCGGGAAATGTTTCGGGCGTTTCAGCTTGAATGGAAATATTCTAAAGACGAGATCCTGCAGTTATACCTCAACCTGGTTCCTTATGGCGGTAATATTGAAGGGGTAAAATCCGCATCCCTGCTGTATTTTAATAAGTCTCCCGACCACCTGTCACTGGCAGAAATTACTGCACTTTCAATAATTCCCAATCGGCCATCTTCCCTTGTGATAGGGAAAAATAATGCCCGCATACTGCAGGAAAGAAACCGGTGGCTCCGGCGTTTTGCAAGGGAAAAAGTTTTCAGTTACAAAGAGATCGAAGACGCTTTACACGAACCTTTAACTGCCAGGCGTGGTAGGGTCCCTAAGTTACTGCCCCAGCTTTCCAATAAGCTTAAAAACAAAGGAGGCGGTATTATACACACGAACATTGAGTTGAACACGCAGATGAAAGTAGAAAAACTGGTGCAGGATTATGTGCGCCTGTTATATATTAAGAACATCCGGAACGCAGCCGTAATAGTGATCGATAACAGCTCACATAAAGTGATTACTTATGTGGGCTCCGCCAATTTCCTGGATACCATTGATGCCGGCCAGGTAAATGGCGCCGCTGCTATCCGGCAGCCAGGCAGCACTTTAAAGCCATTGCTGTATGGTCTTTCGATAGATGAAGGGTTAATGACGCCTCAAACAGTTTTAACGGATGTTTCTATTAACTATAATGGTTATGCGCCGGAGAATTACGACAAGAAATTTAACGGTAATGTTACACTGGAATATTCACTGGAACATTCCCTGAATATTCCGGCGGTAAAAACCTTGCAACTTGTCGGAAAAAATAAGCTTGTGCAGGAACTTGCCGATTGTAATTTTCAGCAGGTAAAAAAAGACCAGGGCAAGCTTGGCCTCTCTATGATACTGGGTGGTTGCGGCGCAAGCCTGGAAGAACTTACCGGCTTATATTCCTGCTTTGCCAATGAAGGTATCTATGTTGCACCGTCACTTACAGCCAATCGCAGCACCGGTCGGCAGGTTCCGATCATTTCCCCTGCTGCAACCTTCATGATCAATGAGATTTTATCCAAGGTAAATCGTCCTGACTTTCCATTGAATTGGCAGAGCACGGAAAGAATGCCTAAAATAGCCTGGAAAACGGGCACCTCCTATGGCCGCCGCGATGCCTGGAGCATCGGTTACAACAAAAAATATACGGTGGGAGTATGGTCAGGGAATTTTTCCGGATTGGGTATACCGGAATTGAGCGGTGCAAATATAGCCACCCCATTACTTTTTAAAATCTTCAACAGCATCGATTATGACAGTGATGAGGAATGGTTTCAGCAGCCGGAAGACTGTGCCACAAGAATCGTTTGCTCAGAAACAGGACTTATCCCAAACGATCATTGTACTGACAAACGATTGGATTATTTTATCCCCCTGGTATCTTCAACGGCAGTATGTAACAATATTCAGGAACTGGCAATTTCAGGCGATGGTAAAATATCTTATTGTAAAAGTTGTATGCCGGAAACTGGTTACCAAAAGAAATTCTATAAAATTAATTCTCCTGAGATGCAGGCCTATAATGCCGAAAGGCAGGTAGAACATAACAAAATCCCTCCTCACAATCCTCAATGTGAAAAAATATTCATCGAAGGTTCCCCGCGGATCACCTTTCCCTCGGACAAAGCGGAATATCTTATCAGCAAAAAAAGTCCTGAACCTTTACAACTTACCGTCAACGCTGGCAGCGATGTAAGCAAGGTGTTTTGGTATATCAACAATAAATTTTATAAATCGGCACCCGTCGGCACAAAACAATTTTTCATCCCGGACGAGGGCCCCTCAAAAATATCATGTACAGACGACAAAGGAAGAAACCGCGATGTTTGGATCTCAGTAAGGTATATAGACTTTTGAGGGTATGTGGTATGAGGTATGGGGTATGAGGTATGGGGTATGAGGTATGGGGTATGGGTAAGAAATATTATAAAAGCACAAGGAGATGTGATAATTTGCGCAGCTCGAAGAGCTGATAGCTGATAGCTGATAGCTGATAGCTGATAGCTGATAGCTGATAGCTGATAGCTGATAGCTCATACCTCATACCCCATACCCCATACCTGTCCTTACTTCTTCTTCACGCTGCCGGCGCC
>JBBPYM010000154.1:0-7726 GCA_038199905.1 Chitinophagales bacterium
AAAGGAAGGTGCTATTTGAGCTACCATTATTTTCATTCGCACGACATTATTAGATTTAAATACTACTCTTTTCAGATCTGTTGTTCAAAGAAAGTTTTTAGTCGGAGTTGTGCCCGCCTTTCCCCCATCGGCCAGGGCAAAGTGGGGGGAAGGCCAACGGCAAGTGCATGGTTCAAAAAAAATGATCCCCGTTTTCAAAAAAATATTGTCGGGAGTTGCTATGAGGGAAACAAAGGGCACCATGCCGGTAATCCAGATAGCGGCGGCGGCTCAAGAGACGGCTCCTACATCGGAAAGGAAGTTCAAGCAATCTCCTGGCTATACTGTTAAACACCAGCCGGTCTGATGTGTTTTGAGCAGGTACGAAGCCAATTATGGCCTTATCCAAATGCCAACAGGCGACTTATCTGACATTAAAGTTTTACACTTTTTACTGATATTTACAGGTATTTTAACGAAAGGCGTTTACCAACATAGTTTTTCTTTATGCCATGACTAATGGGATGTTAGTTGATATTGCGTCGCGATTAAAACCTGAAAAACTAATGTTCATTCAACCACAAGATAACTTGAAAATAATGTCTTACCTCGTCCCCGGGATGAATATTGGGGGGTGTTTTGCAGTCAGCGATTCGGTGAGTAAATAATACCCTTACTAATAAAGGGTCTCCATTGTGATAATAAAATGTTCTTCGGGCTAATTGAAATCTAAGTCCAGTTTTTGAATCCAAGTCCCCCCATCAGCGATAATTACTAAACGCTTTCCCAATCTTCCATAAGATTCTATTAAAGTGTCCATCTGTTTTGTAAAGTCTTTACTGTTTCCCAAAAGCGCTACATATTGCGAATGCCTTATCCAGCTTAGCTTTCCATTCGGATCAATGCAGGAGCCGCTCGTAAACATTCTGCCAACTTTCACTTCTTTCCAGCCCTATCACAGGTTAGCAACATTGAGCCATCCGCTTCTACATACAGGACGAACTTATTAGATCGGGGGATGTGCCGAAATTCTTACAGAGATTCGTTCGCATCCGCACTTATGAATTCCGAAAGCAATGGCCTTATTAAGACACCTTTCTACCAATGGTCTGTTTGTTTTAAAATTTTCCGCTATAGCTGTTATTGAAACCCTTCCATGTACTGAAGCAATATACCGGCTCTTATCACTTGACGATGAGGGGCTGTCTTGCTTTTTGAGATACCTACTAACATGTTTTTATCCTGTTCAGTGCATTGCAACTTTGCTTTTTGAGTTTTTCTCATTTCAAAGATTTGCAAGATGGCAAGCCGATGGACTATACGGATGAATTGAAAAATCCAGGCCTGCACGGACTATTGTGCGACGAGGAGTACTGTGACTTTTATCGATATCCGTATTTAAGTATTGTTCTTTAGTATGTATTTTGATCTGGCTCCCATTGAGTGAATACTCACCCCAGGTCAGGCGGCATAATAGTGCCCTGTCGCGTAAGGGGGAATTTCCAATCATTCACAACACTTATCGAGAAGATGCTGAATTAATGCTGGAAAAACTAGATACCAGCATAAACGATACAAAAAATACCAGTCTTGTTATCGGTCTATTGTTATAATTTTCTTTTCGGGTGTTGAAGCTGACATATCCTATTATAATGAATTTGATAAATATCCGAAATATAGCGACAGGCATTCTTTCAAAGAGAAATTTGAATCCACATTTTGTGCAAATCTGCGCAACCTGGGGAAGGGAGAAATTACAGCAAGAATACTTTAAAAATAACCTGTCGATAATAATGAAGCTAAAGGCTATAGGAAATAATCTTGCTCATCCTAAAATGATTGCTCATGTTCATCGGCAACTTTGGAAGAAACGACGGAAGTGAAATCATGTATTTTGAATCAAATAAAGCACAGATATTGTACAATTGTTGTCGTAAAGAAATTAGACAACAAAAAAGGCAGACACGATTTGATCGTAACTGCCTATCTATTATGTACCCGGCAGGCGCCTTCAATTGAACCACTCACTTTCTTCCTCACACTCCTTCACCAGGTAAAAACAGCCTAATGCCAAAAGTTATCTATTTACCTACCAACCTAAACAAAAAGCTTGATTGTGAAGCTTTTGTACATATCGACTTAGCCCCAAAAAATGGAATACCGGGTAAACTATTGGAGGATACTACTATTGAGATCCGCACTTCCGATGGATCTCATGAACCCGTAACAGTGAAAGTGGTGAATCTCTACAGGTTTAAGCTATGCGATATCCGGGACTTTTTCACCTATCCCAGTCATGGGCTCAGCGCCCTGGAGTATTATTCCTGGTACCAAAATCAGCATTGGGAGGCCGATCATGAGACAAATTTGGCAGTTTACTTCTATAAAAAGATAAACGAATGATAGTTTTTAACCACGAATGCTGGCAGATATGCAAGTTTTGCGGTGGCTGGTTCGACCGAAGACTTTCACCCAGCTGCAACCACTGTGGCAGAAGGAACAAATACTGTCCTTCCAACACTGTCAGATAAAGATAATTTTGTATAACCTCAAAAAGATTGATGGCAAGCAGCACTTTTAAGTTTTATACGATCAATATTCCAACGAAAAGCTATTTAAAGAAGTACCTGGTCGGGAAGTACGGTCATCCAATCATTTTGAATTATTCAACGCTGATCGGATCCACCGTTTTAGCGTTTTTGAGCAAAAAGATTCCGACAGATACATCTGATTGGAAAAAAGACATCAGGTATAGATCTTTCACGGATGAAATTTGGTTTAAAATTGCAGCAAGCCAGGTGCAGAGCTACCACCATGGCATGAATATTACACAGCAACAGGTTATCGTCATAAATCGGCATTTTGAAAATGAATTCGAAGAATACCTGTTTCACTTTTGCAATTACCAGATAGCAAAAAACACTAGGACCACCCGGAAACGATCCATTGAACTTTTCGCGGAAACATTCAACATAGAAATTGACCTTGACGTTACTTTTGAATGTCTTAAAAAAAGCGATTATAGAACAGGGTTAAAGTTTAAAAATATCTCCGATGCTTTTGTCCCTCAAAAGCAAAGCGCTATTCAACCTACATTATTTCAATAACGGTCAACTTCCACCCGCTCATAAAAACATTCGTTTTACTCTTCCATTTACTGTCCTTTCTTAAATGATGCTACAGCAGCATTTTTACATCCATGAATGAGCTGCTGGAACTTACAAATTCAAAAAAAGGGGTAGTTGCTCCTGGCGGGTTTTGTGAAGTTCTTGCAGTTCCACAAGAAGACGTTGAGTTCTTTCCAATACTGGATCCAATAACACAAACAATCAATGACAACATCTTATTACAGAAAACAAAGTTCTTCCTGGCATTTACGCTAAGTTTTACAGGAAGGGCCTTCAAGGAAGAGATGCAAAGTTCCAAAGCTGGTTCTTTTTTTCTACAAACTATTTCAGGAAAATGCTTTGACCAGGGAAAAACAAATCATATTCTTTTTTCGAACATGACCCATCATCGCTGGGTGCTTATTGTTCGTGAAAGAAAAACAGGAATCACTTATGTTATTGGAAAGCCAGGATCTGCTTGTTCATTTTTTGTAAACTATGTTAGCCAGGAAGGCACGATCACTGATGTTTCCTGGATAAACCAGGCTAAGTATAAAGCTATCTTGTACACCGGGACGGTATTTCAAATTCCTCCCGGAATTATTAACGACAAACCGCTGTTGACGATGTTATTAGAATTTAGGGTAGGAGATCCTGGCATGCCTGCAGCAAATCAGTCTTCGTTCACATTCGCTGCATTAATTGGAAAGTCAAAATTGGCAGTGTACGTTGACGGATCACTGCTTTCAGACAAAGGTTTCGGAGATGTTTTGGCCTACACATATACTCCATCCCTCGGCAAAATCGATACAACTATTCCCTTAAATGAAAAATCAATCGTGCAGATATATGAGGTTACTGTTTAAAACAAACCGTCTCGTATGGTTGGCGCTATGCTTATTATCGCTGCAGGGAAGCGCTCAGCAGTTTAATAAAACTTATTTTGCAAAGTCACTAGCCGTTGATAAAAGCACGTATGCCGTTGAGAGTGCATCGCTTGAAATTGGCGACAGCGCAACAAAGAAAGGCTTACGCCTCCCTCGTGTAGCCCGCCCCGATAGTGTAAAAAATGCAGTCTCCGGATTGATGGTTTACAGCCTTTACGACCAGGCTATTTATTATCGCATACCAAGTGGCTGGATGAAGTTATGTGCCTGCGGAACTATCTCAGATTTCAGTATTACCACACACCCGGTAAGTGCATCTAAAACACTCGGACAAAACATAACCTTCACAGTTGCAACAACAGGCGGCACCACTCCCATAACTTACCAATGGTATAAGGATGATCTAGCGATCACTGGTGCTACTTCGATTTCTTATACACTAATTGGCCTCGATGCAGATGATGGTGGCACGTATAAGGTACGGGTGACCAGCAGTAATGAACCAGCCATTGTACTGAATAGTAACGACGCTATTCTTACTGTTGTCACTATTCCATTTATATACACATTACATCCCGCTGATCAGACAGTTGACCAATACGCTCCCTATTCACTTACAGCAACAGTAGCCAACGGAACCGGCGATTATACATGGCGATGGTATATTGTTGGAAGTTCAACACCAATTAGCACAACGGTTACTTCAGTTCCAACAAAAACACAATACGTCGGTGGCTCCAATTCAGATATTCAATGGTTCGTAACCTGTACAACAACGGCGAATGGAATTATAACTTCAGACACGGCCAACATTACCGTAACTCCTTTACCGGTGGTTACGTATGGTTATGCATCTGTTGACCCATATATCTCAAATTCATCACCGCCCTCGATAGGAAGCTCTGCTGTCACAACTATTGCTCATAATGCAGATATTTCAATATCATTTCCCGCTGCTGCCGTGGATAAATTTATAGTATTTAAAGTGCCAGCAACAGAACCGGTAAAGGTTACCTGGTTTAGCACATCGCTCAATAACGGATCTATACCTGATGCCGCTTTCAGGGCGCCATTCACTATAGCAGGGTTCACATATTATGTTACAAGGGATGCTGCAGGATTAGCATTTGATTACACCGTACCAATTCAGTTAAAACAATGAGGAATCTTTTAATTTTATTCTTTGCCCTCCTGGGACTTCGTGGTGTTGCGCAAACCACTGGTGGCACTATCAGCCCTACCACTAAATTCCAACAAATTAACAAACCGGCGCTGGCTACGGGGCAAAGGTCCCTTGATGGCAAATACAAATACACAGACACCTCAAATTACAGAGAGCGTGCTTTTTTTACTGTTGCGGACGCAATCTTTTACGTGCCTGTAACTCAGCGCACACAAGGCTTAACGGTTTTCATAAATATTGGGGGTACCCTGTTGGCAGGCGTTATAACTGGCGGAACGAATGCTGAGTACTGGTGGAGAGATGGAATTGCGGATACTGATTTAATTTTGAAAAATTCAGGTAGTGGAGGCTCATTTCAAGCAGCAAGCAATGCGCGTTTAATTTCAGCAATAGCGGCAAATTTTTACGGGGACAGTATGACTTACGGCACGGGTGGACAACCATCGCCTGCTTTTCCTTCAGGTGAGCCGTACATGGAAAGATTGAAGGCCACAGGCACATTCAACTATTATAACTACGGAATAGGTGGTGAAACAAGTACGCAAATTAAAAACAGGTTCATAACCGACACTACAAACAAATACAGGGCCTTTGTGATTTGGGCTGGTACAAATAATTTAGGATCGAACGCTACTATACTTGCAGATATACGTGCATCAATTGCATATGCCGGGCACAATAGGTATTTGATCATCGGCCTATTAGGTCATTCAAGTGAAACATTTTGGGCGGGAACAGGACCAGGTGACGCCGTTAAAGCATTAAATGATTCGTTATTTGTTCAGCAAGGTGTAAGGTTTATTGACCTGAAGGCTACTTTGATGGCAAACAGAAATTTAGCCATTGCTCAGGACACAATTGATTACAATCATGGAGTTTGGCCAATCACCTCCTTTGGTGCTGACATAGTGCATCTTAATCAGGCAGGTTATGGAATTCTCGCAACGGAGGTACAGGCTAAGGCATATTTACTTGAAACAACCTCTTCAAATGCTTATAATTTACCGGTATCTCTTTCTAACCTTGCTTCTCTTTTTGGTTCTCCTGCACCAATTGGGAATATCACACCGAGTACCCTTAGAGGCTCCTTTTTGGGTCTTGGTGGCATGCCTTCATTGCCACCTTACAATGCAGATATACAAGGCTTTTCACGTAGGTTAACACAACAGCAGTACGGCGGCACATTGTGGAACTTTCCAGGAACCGGTCACGGAGTTAGATTAGTTCCGCGTATTTCTGATAATGGTGGATATCCTGAGTTTTCATGGCAGGGAACCGGCCCATTGTGGACGCCGTTCACAGGTTTGGTTTTTCACAACTCTACCCTTCAGGCTGAAATGCTCAACGATTTTAAAGTTTCGGGAGCAGTCGCAATAACAGGGCTATTATCAGGGGCTCAAGCGTATTTCACGGGACATGTAAAAGCAAATACTTTTAGTAATGTTGGCCCATTTACAAATCCACAAAGAGTATTTGAATTTTCGTCAGATCCAACATTAGGCGGAGGGGGTATACTTCCAATTGTTGCTCCTGTTAATTATTTAGGCTTATTTAATACAAGGCCGGGAGAAGTCTTAATAAATGGTGATACAAAAAGATTAGCAGTATCAAGACCTCACCCATCAATTGCAAACGGGTGGGAGTTTGCCGATTTGCCTTACATGGATGATCCGAGATTCTTGCCTCCTGCTGGATTTGAAGAGCAGTTTTTAAAGATAGTTGGTGGAGTTCCAACTTACACAGATTTCAATTTAAGTGAGAAGCTAACTCCTATTGCCTTTTTTGGTTCTACTCCTTTATCGGCTGATCCAAACTTTGTACCTTATCACGCCTTTGATGGACTGACGGCTACGGAGTTTGCAACGAATGATACAGCCGCTTTTGTAGGCGCTGATTTTGGGAATCGGAATGTGGTTACAAAGGTTCGAGCATATTCACAAGCGGGAAATTTATTCCCTACAACACTGCAGGGCAGCAATACATCTTCATCGAGCGGATTTGTTGACATTTATACCTTACCGACCGAACCACTACCATTTCAGTATAACACATATAATGTTCCGTCAGGGGAGGCTTACCGTTATCTTCGATTGTACAGGTCAAACCCCACGGCGGTATATGTAGAGGCACTGGAAGTTGAAGTTTTTGGTTATGAAAAGGTAGTACAGGTGCCAGCATACACAACCGCTGCAAGGCTTCCAGATAGCTCCGGGTTTATACTCACCAGGACTGATAACACAAAAGACACTATAAGAATTAAGGGAGGGGTAGGTGGCACAGGTGATGCAAGCACAAACACATCAACCGCCATTGATGGTGAAGTAGTATTATTCTCAGGCACCGGTGGCAAGACGTTGAAAAGAGCCACAGGTACAGGTGTGGCGAGGCTTAGCGCTGGTGTTCTATCCGCATCTGTATTAACTATGTCAGATTTGCCATTGCTCACTGGCTACTCCTCAGCGGCTGGCACGGTAGCATCCACTGACAACATCCTGCAGGCAATACAGAAACTTAACGGCAATGTGTTGCTTCGTGCATCACAGCAAGCTTTAATTGATTCCATGGCAGCT
>JBBPYM010000155.1:0-2159 GCA_038199905.1 Chitinophagales bacterium
GCCAGTAAGCGCAGGCAAATTTTAAATGTTCTTTCAATGTTTTATTACCTACTACTTTATTTTCATCGTACCAGCGAAACGCGAAAGGATTATCGCTTTCAGTTCCTTCAAATTTTATTTCCGGAATGTTCTTAAAAAATTCATTGTTTCCCGTGATTACTGACATGGTTTATTGTTTTTAATATTTAGATTTATTATTCCCCTCATTATTACAATATTTTGTTTACTTTTTACTTTTAAGTTCTTTCAAGGTCCATGCTTTATTTCTTCCTTCAGTCATTTCCCTTACCTTCTTTATCTCTTCAGGCTTTACTATAGGAGAAGTACCGGTTTTATCCTTTGGATTGTTTCCAAACTCATACCGGGCATAACTTAATGCCGATGCAATCCATCTATCATTGTTATCCGACATGGCAGGCATCTCACTTGAGTAAGTTTTTCCGTCTATAGGGCCTGTTAACCCATCAAGCAAAATTCTGATTGCCGCATCTTTTTGTGCAAAGTTCAAACGTTTCGATCCAACAAGTGGTGGAGCTGGTGGCAGGGTGCCACTACCAACAGCCAAACCTTTTCCATCAGCACCATGACAATTTGCACAAACTGATTTAAAAGTGGAGGCGCCCCTTAAGATTAACTCTTTATCGTGCCCGGGCATGTTACCCAGCCTGCTTGTAAGTGTTCTTACCATCTCATTTTTATCCAGCGCATCACTAGCAGCTACCAACATTTCATTATTTGCATTCTGATCAACAATTTCCTTAACAACAGATTTAGCTTTTTCAGATTTGGCATTATACATTGACAGCAGCACCTGCACCCTAACATCATAGTTTGAATCATTTTTAAGTTCCCCTACCTTATCTATCATTTGGTCATCATTCTTCTTCAGATAAGGTTCACTAATCCATACAGCCGCTTTTCTTACCTGGGGATTTTCATCCTTTAAGGCCACCAATAGAACATCTTTATCAATAGCATCCAGGCCTTCGAGGGTCCACAAAGCGTGAATTTTACCAAGAGGAGTGATTTTTTCTTCTCCGGAAGCCTGTTGTCCTGATATCATAGCTTTTAAAGCGGGCACAACTGACTTATCACCCCGCACTATAATTTGTTTTTGAGCGTTATCGCGCCACCAGCCGTTAGGATGGTTTAAATAAGTTAGCAATTTGCTGCCTGATTCATTCAGCATAGCCGGTTTTGGCCCTTGCCTGTATCCGTCATGCACCACGCGGTAAATGCGGCCTCGTCCAATATTCTTATCCAATCCCAAACTATCAATCTTTTTTCTCAAAAAAGATCCCGGCTTTGTCCAGTTACCCTGCTGGATAATTCCCCGGTACATATCTACAATGTAAAGGTTACCATCTGGGCCTGTTGCAGAATTAACAGGCCGGAAGTTCATATCAGAGGAGGATATGAATTCCTGCTGGTGATAGGCGTTTTTAAGCACTGTTTTTCCTTTTAAGTCAATAACCTTTGCGCGCCGGACAATTCTGCCGACCGGTTCACAAATAATATAATCTCCTACCATGTCCTTGGGTAAATGATCGCCCCGGAAAATGGATTGACCACAGCAGGCAGTAAAATGATTAAGGGTATTATTCGGGCGTAATCTATCATTGCCGCCCTGCACATCAGGGGTGGCAATGATAGGCCATACTTCCTGAAATGAGTCACTTATCTGATCGGGGAAATCCAATCTGCCATAAACGGGGTTAATCTGTATTCCGCGCGCCGGATTCTCTCCGCCGGCGCTGGTAAAGTACAACCGGCCATAGTTATCATGGGTAACACCCCACTGCCCGTTAGTACCGCCAACCATTGTATCTACCTTCATAATGCCATTTGTATAACGAAAACGAACAGGGTCATAAGTAATATACATCCAGTTATCAATATTCCAATCCAGGCCGCTTCGTTGGTGCTCCATGTTAGCGTCACTGGGTACGTATTTATCATTTTTGTAAACCACTTTTTTTACATCAGCTTTTCCGTCTCCGGTAGTGTCTTTGTAGCTGTAAATGGTAATAGAATTGGTTTCATTCACCAGCAACTCATCTCCTACACACTGCATCATCCTGGGTAATAACAAATGATCAGCAAAGACGGTGCTCTTATCCATTTTTCCATCATTATCAGTATCCTCCAGCCGCATTATA
>JBBPYM010000156.1:0-4805 GCA_038199905.1 Chitinophagales bacterium
ACAAGCTTATGCGCTGCTATTGCCTGCCGGTAGGCGATCACACATAATTTTGCATATTCCTCACCCCCGGCTTTAAGTGCATCATTATAAATAGTGCTGTTCACCGTTTCACAATCCCCCGATATCTTCTTATAATCGGCTGCGGCTTTCTTCAACTCATTCTCCATGGTAAAAGATTCATCTTTTTTCCACCACGCCCGCAGGTTTTCACCAAAGTACTGAACAGAATAAAGATCATCATAGCCAACCATGATCATTTTTTCCTGCGCCTCTGTGCCAACCTTACCCAATGGCATCACCGTGTTCAACATCAACTGTTTACCTTCTTCACTAGCATCAGAAGAACTGTTTGCGGCGAAGGAAGCAAGCACTTTTTCTGAGCTGGAGATGCTTTGAACAGCGTTCATTGACGCAGGGGCTGCTACGTACAGGTAACCCCAGTCTATCTTCACATCATCCCCTTTCTTTTTAAGCACAGCCTGCTCTACGGTTCCTGCTTTTAAGATGGAAAGGTCGCCGTTCACATACCTGGAAGCCTTTACCTGTTGTATGGGATTATTAACCGTTAGGTTCGTAGATGCGCCAAAATACAACTGTGCGTCATGCGGTTTTCCATCATTCGACTGAACCTTAAAACTTACATAAGATATGGGCCTGGAAAGCAGGTCAAGATCGCTCATGATCAATGGTGAAGTGAAATTAACGGCAAGGTCAACACCACCACAAGTGAATCGGTACATTGTTTGGGTAGCTTTAACCTCAACATATTTTTGTTGAGCTGCAATAACCTCGTTGCCCTTTTTCGGCGGGGGCTCATTCAACAGTCCTGCATCCAGGTAAGCACCACCGGTTGTATTTGCACAATAAATAGCTAATACGTTCTTGCCCCTTTTTAGTTTGCTAATTACGGCGTCGCTCAAGGGGAAGGTCTCATACTTGGAGTTCCAGCAATTACAACTGTAGATCATTTCTCCATTCAGGTACACTTTCACGTTATCATCATGCCACAGTTTTAAATACAGCTTATTTATGTTAACCCTATTTAATTGAAAAGTTCTCCTTACCCAGATATTTTTAGTTGACCATACAGTCCTCGCCAGTGTTTTATCGTCGGAAAAGGGAGGCACCGCCTGCTTCCATGGCTTGTCATCAAAGTCCAGATTCATCCATCCTTCAGGAGGGATGGATTCGGTATATTGAATATAGTAGGGCTTTTCATCAGCAGTTGCGATCACATTTTCCAGGTTTTTCTGTTCGTTACCAAGGAACCTGTAAGCCTGGCCATCAACTTTTATCATACCAAGTAATGATTGTTCTGTACCCGTCCAGTGTTTCGTAACACTTGCAGACAAAGTATCCGTCATCGACCACACACTAAAATAAGGATCATGCGTGATCAACGGGTAAGCAGGGGCCCTGTTAACCTGGGCGAAAACTACGTTTACAACAAATAAAGAAAGAAAAATAAAGCTCGCTTTTCTCATACTATAGATTGTCAGTATCTTAAATCAATGATAAATATACAGTAAGATTTCACTAAATAGTCAAACGTTACACCCTACAACAGAGATAACACCGGGCTTTAATGCATTCTCCATCCTGAATAAAATGTTATCCAAACTGATTTTTTATTTTGCTTCCGTGTCTCTTTTTGCTGCTGTTTCGGACGGCACGATCAAAGGAATATTTTCTTGCACAGGTTCACCGAAATAGGGAAACCCGTCAGAGGTCCAGGTAAACTTCTGTGCCCGGGGCGATCGAAAGCGGCCACAACCCTGCGCAGGCTCGCTGTTAGCATGATATAAGATCCAGTCTTCCTTTCCATCTGGTGATTTGAAAAAGCAATTATGCCCCGGCGCGAATACTTTGCGTGGCACAGACTGGGTAAATACGGGTTCAGGATGTTTTTTCCAGGAGGCGGAATCCAGGATGTTTTTGCCGGTTTTTTGTAGCATGCCCAAGGCGTAATTATCCGTCCAGCAGCCACTTGCAGAATATATTAAAAACAGGTTCCCATGGTGAACCAGCACCTGTGGACCTTCGTTTACATAAACCTGCTCAATATTGTTCCCATGTTTTATGTCCCCGCTTCGTTCCCAGTTGTACGTTGGTGAAGATATCAGCACACGCTTGTTTTCAACCGTCCATGGATTTTTCATCTTGCTGATATAAATGTTCTGCTGGCCATTTACATCACCCTCCCAACCAGACCATACGAGGTACATGCTCTTTTTGTAAAAAAATACCGAACCATCAATGCTCCATTTATCTCCGGGTGTGGTGAGCTTGCCCTTTATCTTCCATGTTCCCTGCAGCGGGTCAGCAGATTCGTTTTCAAGCACCCACAAGCGATGGTCTTCATTGCGTCCGCTGTCTGCTGCGAAATAGATATACCATTTGCCTTGTAAGTAATGAATTTCAGGAGCCCAGATTTCTTTTGAATAAGCCCCGGTTGGGGGCGGGCTCCATACTGTTTTTCTTTCAGCGGTGGGGAGGTCCGAGATGCTTTTTGTTTTCCAGATATCGATCCTATTGCCGAGGGTGTTGGTGTAATAATAGTAGCCGTTTTTGTAAATGCACCAGGGATCTGCACCGGAAGAGAGTAATGGGTTTACAAATGTTTGTGCCTGCGCAATTGCTTGCTGTTGAGACAGGGTCACTATAAAAAACAAACAAATTAATTTCATTATTCTCATGTGAATAATTTGAATATTGATTGTAATTGAACTTACTTACCGGTCAGGGACTTAATCACATCAACTTCCTCTTTACTAAAAGCCGTTCCATCCTTCCTGAAAATATCATGGAACCAAACCTTCGGCTCCTCGCCGCCCGGCATAGGGGTATTCCATGCATAAATAGTATTTGTTTTACCCGAAACAAATCCCCAATTATAAGCAGCAATGTCATGCTGCTTTAGTATGGGCATGATGTTCGCAAACAGGCTGCCACGGGTACGCGCCATGTACTCGGTGCAGATCAGCGGTCGACCGAATTGTTTGAGCGTATCAATAGCTTTCTGATGATCTGTATCATTAGCATAATTGTGATAAGTGATAACATCCGAGTTCTCTAACTGGAACTTATTCAGGTCAGGAAGTTTTTCATTCCACAAGCCACATGATAAAGGCTGACTTGGGTTTACCTGCCTTCCCCAGCTAAAAACTTTTTGCACAAGCGGCATACTTTTGTTTCCGTACCCCGAGTTACCAGGTTCATTATAGAGGTCCCACAAAAATATTCTTTTATCAGATTTGAAAAACGTGAGCACATCTTTAACGTATTTCTCCAGAAGGGATATAATAGCAGGATCATCATACAACAGTTTTCCCGGGTCACGCACCCAGCCTGAATTGTGTACACCCGGTTTAGGGGCCGGCTGAGGACCGGCTTTGTATGTTTCGTTCCAGCAGTCATCAAAAAACACGAAAATGGTGGAGATCTGGTGCTTATCAGCGATTGTAAGGTAATCGTTCATGCGCTGCTTAAAACCGGCGGGATCAACTTCCCAGGCCAGGTGATGAAGGTACACGCGCATGCTGTTAAAACCAATGGATTCTGCAAAGCCCAGCTCCCGATCGATTGTCACCGGATCAAATGAATCCTTTTGCCACATCTCTAACTGGTTGATAGCGGAACTGGGTTGAAAATTACTGCCGCGCTGCCAGCCCCATTTTTTGTACCAGGATGCAGCCTGGTCTTTTGTCCATAGATTTCGCTCCTGCGCCACCGTTATGTCAGCAGCAAGAATTATCACCAGTAATAGTAAGATCACTTTTTTCATACGAACTACTTTTTTTTCTGTTTGCCGGTTTAAATATTTACCTGTTTTAAATTTTATACTTGTACGTCGTCACCTATTCAACAACTGGAAAAGAACTTATCCTTAACCTTGCAGCACCCATAGGTATTAGTTCAATGGCCTGTGGCTTTGTAGTTACTGCCACGGGGCTTTGTGGCAGCAGATCACACAACCCATATTTATCCAGCGTCCATTCCGGGATAATTTTACCAGTTGTTTTTAAGATGATCGGGGTTGCATCAGGGGTGAAGGGATAATCATCTGCAGGCCATTCTCTTTTTACCACTTCAAATTGATCCTCCAGCGGTTTTTTAGTTAGCAGTAAACCAAAATTCCACATGGTGGCTGGATAAATTTCAAAAGATGGCCAGTGTGCAGGATCGGCAGCGGCCTGCCATTTGGAGTCACCTATAGCCGATTTTTTTGTGTCCATTTTTTATATACTTCGTCGATTTTCAGCGAGAAGGTAAGCGGACCATAACTAATGCTAACGCTGTTCTTATTGGCCGTCCATTCCTGCTTGCGGAGTTTCATAGGAAGCACAAGCTCTACCACGTCACCTTTTTGCCAGTTCTTTTCCACCCGCGCATAGGAAGCACTGTTTATAGAAACGTTTAGAGGCACTCCATTCACCGTGATGTTTGCATTTGTGCACCATGACGGGATACGCAGGTACAATGGAAATCTCACGGCTTCTGCAGTGCTGATTTCAAGTTTAATTCGGTCCTCAAATGGATAGTTGGTGGTTTCTTTTAATGTTACCAGCTGGCCATTGCCCACTTGTACCGTGGCTTCACAGGAATTATACAACATGGCGGCAACACCTTTATCGTTGGTCGCCATCCATAAATGTTCAGCGTAATAGGGCCATCCCTGCGCATGGTTATGCTGACAGCAGCGACTGCTAAATGGATTCATCATCAAAAAAGGGCCCTGGTTCTGCAAACCCGGACTGTGATTTTTACTATCACTGATTACCATATTCGGCGCCGTAAGATATCTC